>CAMOWA010000016.1 GCA_946628005.1 uncultured Caryophanales bacterium | reverse complement strand
TGTATCTATTGAAAGAGGATTTCGAGTAGATTATTTAATTGGTGAATATGTATTATATACAGATAGTGAGCTTGCTAAGTATGAGAAGACGAGAGACACAATGTGTAATATTTTATTTGTCGGAGAAGAAAAATATAATTATTGTTCTAATATTATTATCAAAGATAATACGCTTCATAAAGAAGGGACATCTGTGGAGCTAAATGCGATGAAAGTAAAAGTTCCTGGGCTGAATTATATAGAAGGTTGTGAGAGAAGAGAGGACGGAAGCCTAATATGTTCTCCTGATACTCCTATCGAAGATTTTGTTTTAGAAAAATGGCATTATAATGAAGACGATATTAGTAATAATGGGTACGTATTTGATTCAAATGATAAACAAATCATGAATTTTAGTGAATACAATAATACTATATATATTAATGATATTTTTGAAGTTAACGCTCCGCAGTCTTTTACAATGCCTGGACATCATATTCTTTTTTCTTATTATGCAACTGGGGATAGCGTTTAATTTTTGAATTAGATTTAATTATTACAGACAGACAGCCTGTCTGTTTTTTTAAATTAATGTGAATACTAATAACGGTCTTTTTATTGATAAAATTAATATAGAAAATAGAGGTATATAAATAAAAAAAAGGAGAATAAAATGAGAATTGGTTTTGATAATAAAAAATATGTAAAAATACAAAGTAAAAAAATTAAAGAAAGATTTAAGCTATTTGATAAATTATATCTAGAAGTAGGTGGAAAGTTATTTGATGATTCCCATGCTGCAAGAATTCTACCGGGATTTAAAAATGATGTAAAGATTAGTATGTTCCAAGAACTAAAAGATGATTTAGAAATAATATTCTGTATTAATGCGAAAGATATAGAGAAAAATAAAACTAGAGAAGAGTATGGAATTACTTATGATAATGAAATAATAAAGTTAATTAATAAATCAAAAAATATGGGTTTTTCTGTAAATAGTGTTGTAGTAACTTTATATAATAATCAAATATCTGTAGATAAGTTTATAAAAAAATTGAATCGTAATGGAATTAAAACATATATACATACTTTTACAAAAGGATATCCAACAGATGTTGATACAATAGTAAGCGAAGAAGGATATGGAAAAAATCCATATATTGAAACTACAAAACCATTAATACTTGTAAATGCCCCAGGACCTGGAAGTGGAAAACTAGCAACTTGTCTTTCTCAAATCTATCACGAAAACAAAAAAGGAGTAAATGCAGGATATGCAAAGTTTGAAACATTTCCAGTTTGGAACCTCCCATTAAAACATCCTGTAAATTTAGCATATGAAGCAGCAACAGCTGATTTAAAAGATAGGAATATGATTGATCCATTTCATTTAGAAAAATATGGAACAGTAGCAGTTAATTACAATCGAGATATAGAAACATTCCCAATATTAAAAAATATTTTAAACAAAGTATCTGGAAAAGATATATATTTTTCACCAACTGATATGGGAGTAAATATGGTAGGTTTTTGTATAACAAATAATGAAGTAGTAGAAGAAGCATCAAAAAAAGAAATAGTAAGAAGATATTATACAGAAAAAGTAAATTATAAAATGGGTTTAGCAGATGAAGATACCTTAAAAAAAATACATCTTTTAATGAATGAACTAAATATAGATGAAAATTACTTAGATGTAGTAAAAGCATCTCTAGATAAAAAAGAAAAAGAAAAAGGCTTACCTGTAATCGCCTTAAAAATTAATCGTAAAATAATAACAGGAAAACAAACTTCATTATTATCTCCTGCAGGAGCAGTTATATTAAACACTATAAAGTATTTAAGTAAAATACCAGATGATATTTATTTATTATCTCCAAGTATTTTAGAACCTATGTTAAAACTAAAAAAAGATTTAGGTACAGGAGAAAGACTTACTCTACAAGAAGTTTTAACAGCTCTAAGTATTTCTTCTGTAACAAATCCTCTTGCTCAAAAAGCAATATCATGTATAAAAAAAATAAATGGATTAGATGCTCACGCTACATATATTGTAACTGGAAGTGATAAAAAAGCTTTAAAAGATTTAAAAATAAATTTAACATGTGAAAATGAATTTATAGAAGAATAAGTATATTTATAAAAAAAAGATTGCAAAAGTTATAATAATTATTATAATAATAAATTGTGCTCTATTTATAATATAAAAAAATTCTAAGTCAATATCAATAAAAAGAGAATTCGATGAAATATACATAATAGAAAAAGATGATCAATAAAAAAATGATGGAGAAAGTTACTATGATAGAAAATATATAATAGATTTCAAGCATAAAAGAGTATTAAAAAGAAGATTTTTCCGAAGAATTTATAGGAAAAAATATAAAGAAATTATTAATAATTACAATAATAATGTATTAAATCAACAAGATTCATCAATTGATTTAATAAATAGAACTGAAAAATTAGTAAAATATAGATATGGAGGCAAGAAAATGCAAGAAGATTATACAGAAAGTTTACTTAGATTACTTAACGGATTAGGTGATTATAATGCTGCAAATAGAAGATTAAAAAAATTAATAATTCAATTATTAGAAGAAAGAAATCTATTAAAAATAAATTCATTTTTTGCACAAGAAAATAAACTGGAAAATTATAATAAAAATTGTTCAACTATAGTAGTAATTAGATTTGATAATTATCAAGAATATATAACAAATAATAAGCAAAATGAATATCATTTAATCTTATGTCAAATAATACCAATAATTAAAAATAATATTTCTAAAAATGATATGATTTTTCAAATAGATGAAGACAAATTTGGAATAACTTTATCAGGCTGTAGTCAAGATATAAGCGAAGAGAGAATATCAGACATTTTCCAAAAAATAAGAATAGATTGTAACTTATACGATTTTTCTTTAAGCGCAGGAATTTCTAGTTTCTCATCAACAAAAGGAAATGAATTACTATTAGAAGAAGCGATAAATTCACTTGAAGAATATGAAGGTAATATATATCGTTATAAAGAAAAGGTCTTAGAAAAAAAAGAAATCGCTAATAAAACTAACGATTGATTGACAATTTTATAAACAAATATTAATCTATTAATAGTGGGTGGTTTTATGAGATTATCAATCTTTCAATTAAAGCAAGATGAACCGTTTAAAAATGAGTATAACAAAATGATGAAAATATTACTTAGTAAATGTATATCTTTTGATAAAAAAGAATATACATATTTTGACTTTGTAAATCATTATTTATTTCATAATTGGAAATATAGAGGTACTTATTTAGATTGCTATGAATATTTAAATAATATAGGAGTAAATATAAAAACAAAAAAGATTAGCAAAGAATCTTTTTTAAATTTATTAGAGTTTTTAAGTAATATGCAATTATTAATAAGTAATTTAAAATACTATAAAGATAATATTAAGTATAGTGTTAAATGTAAAAGTATACTAAATCATAATATTCCTATACTATTAGATTCACTAGGTTATCAAGCATATCAAATTGATGAGAAAATTATTATTCAAGATAAGTCTATTCAATATGATAATTTTATGGAACTATTACCAAGTGCTGATAAAGAATTATTATTAGCATATAAGAATATACATAATACTGGAATAAAAATGAAAAGATTAATTCTACATAAAATATATGAGAGATTTATAAAAGACAGTGAAAAATATAAAAATTATAATTCTCCAATTTATACTAGTATTAAAACTGTAATATTAAAGATGGGGGTTATAGGAGAAATAGATAAAAAATATATGGATCTTTCAAATTATAAATTAAAAAAATATTATGATTATTGTTATGAAATGATTTTATATTTATTAGAAACAGAAAATATATTAAAATATAAAGATGAAATTAAGAATTCATGAAATGTTTAACAGCAGAAGAAACGTAAAATAATGTAAAACACAATTGAAAAAATGTAAATCATTCGTTATAATAATAATGCAATTATTAGGAGTGATAAGAATATGGCAGGAAAATATGATGCATCATCAATAAAAATCTTAGAAGGACTAGAAGCTGTTAGAAAACGTCCAGGTATGTATATAGGTTCAACAGATAAAAGAGGTTTACACCATTTAATTTGGGAAATTGTTGATAATTCTGTAGATGAAGCTATAAATGGTTATGGTGACTATATAAAAATAATTTTACATAAAGATGGTTCAGTAAGCGTAGAAGACCATGGTCGTGGAGTTCCAACAGGAATGCACGAATCTGGGAAAAGTACTCCTGAAGTAATATATACAGTATTACATGCGGGAGGTAAATTTGAAAGTGATGGATATAAAGTATCAGGTGGATTACATGGAGTAGGTTCTTCTGTTGTTAATGCCTTATCAAAATGGATGGAAGTGACAATTAAAAGAGACAAAGAAGAGTCATACATTCGTTTTGAAAAAGGAGGACATGTAGTTGTTCCACTAAAAAAAATAGGTACAACGAATAAAACCGGAACGACTGTTCGTTTTATGCCAGACGATGAAATATTCTCTACAACCAGTTTTTCCTATACAACTGTGTGTGAAAGAATGCAAGAGTCTGCCTATCTCCTAAAAGGAATAACAATAGAAGTAATAGACGAAGAAGATGAAAGAGATGCAAAATTTCATTATGAACGTGGAATCGAAGAATATGTAGAAGACTTAAATAAAGGAAAAAATACCCTTAATAAAGTATTATCATTTTCCGGAATAAAAGAAAAAATAGAAGTAGATATATCTATGCAATATACAGATACTTATGAAGAAAAAATAGTATCATTCGTAAACAACGTAAAAACAATTGATGGAGGATCACATGAGGTTGGATTTAAAACTGCTTTAACTAGAGTGTTTAATGATTATGCAAAGGCCAATAACTTTGTCAAAGGAAGTGCTAAAGCGTTTGAAGGTAGTGATGTAAGAGAAGGCCTAACCGCAATTATTAGTTTAAAAATACCAGAAGGAATATTACAGTTTGAAGGACAAACAAAAGGAAAATTAGGAACTCCTCAAGCAAAACCAGCTGTAGAAGGAGTTGTAACAGAACAATTAAAAGTATATCTAGAAGAAAATAAAGCAATCGCAACAGAAATAATCAATAAAAGTTTAAGAAGTAAAATTGCTAGAGAAGCAGCAAGAAAAGCAAGAGAAGAAGCAAGAAAAGGAACAAAAGGAAAAAAAGAGGAGAGATCTCTTTCTGGAAAACTTGCTCCAGCTCAAAGTAAAGATAAAGATAAAAAAGAATTATTCTTAGTTGAGGGAGATTCAGCAGGTGGTTCTGCTAAACAAGGAAGAGATAGACGCTATCAAGCTATTCTTCCATTAAGAGGAAAAGTCCTTAATACAGAAAAAACAAAAGAAGAAGATATTTTAAGAAATGAAGAAATTAATACCATGATTTATACAATAGGTGCAGGATATGGTTCAAACTTTGATATAAAAGATTGTGAATATTCTAAAGTAATTATCATGTCCGATGCGGATGAAGATGGAGGACATATTCAGTGTCTTTTACTAACATTCTTCTATCGATATATGAAACCATTAATTGAAGATGGAAGACTTTTTGTTGCCTTACCGCCACTATTTAAAATTCAAAGCGGAAAAGAAATAGAATACGCTTACACAGTAGATGAAATGAAAGAAAAAAGTAAAGGAAAAAAATGCGATATTCAACGATATAAAGGTCTTGGTGAAATGAATGCTGATCAATTATGTGAAACAACGATGAAGCCAGGCTCTAGAACTTTAATTAGAGTGAATATTGAAGACGCTCAACTTGCTGAAAAAAGAGTATCTATTCTTATGGGAGACGATGTGCCGCCTCGTAAAGAATGGATTGAAGAGAATGTTGAATTCTCACTAGAAGATGATTATAAAATAGCGTAATAAATTAGGGAGGTTCGTTATGTTAGATAATACATATGATGCCCCAGGCATCAATTTTGGAATACTTATATCAACTGATTTTCAATTTATAGAAGATCAAGTAGTTAAAAAAAATGATTTAGAAGCTATAAAAAATCAAATTGATAATATTTTAAATAATAAGAATTTTTATATATTAGATTTTAGTAAAATAGATGGATTAACAATTGATGAAATTCTAAATCATAATAAATTACAATCGAAAAATGCCATTATTGTAATTGCATACACAGAAATGAGCTACACAAATATATATAACCAAAAGTATATAGATATTAATATTTTAAGTAAAATCATTATAAATAGAAATGATTTGAATAAGAATACAACTATAGATAAAGAAGTAGAAAAAACATTAATGAATTCATATAATAGTAATAATAGTAGAATTGTTAATTGTTTTCTTGAAAGATATAGATATGGTTCAAAAGACAAAGTAGATAAAGTACTAGAAAAAACTAATTAATAATAGAAAGTAGTGGTAAGATGCCTAAGAAAAAAACAGAAACAGAAAAAGTAATAGAGAAAATCTTTGATTACACACTTGAAGATATAATGGGTGAAAGATTTGGCTCTTATTCAAAATATATTATTCAAGAACGTGCCATTCCTGATGCAAGAGATGGATTAAAGCCAGTACAAAGAAGAATTCTTTATTCCATGCATAAAGAGAAAAATACTTTTGATAAACCTTATCGTAAAAGTGCAAAAACAGTAGGAGATGTTATAGGTAATTATCATCCACATGGAGATACATCGATATATGATGCAATGGTTAGAATGAGTCAACCTTGGAAAACTAGATTACCATATATTGATATGCATGGTAATAATGGTTCTATAGATGGAGATAGCCCTGCTGCTTATCGTTACACAGAAGCTCGTCTTTCTAAAATTAGTAATGAAATGCTTCGCGATATTGATAAAGATACTATTGAGTTTGCTCCAAACTTTGATGATTCAACAGTAGAACCAACCGTCTTACCAGCAAGATTTCCAGCACTATTAGTATATGGTGCTCAAGGAATTTCAGCAGGATACGCAACAAATATTCCACCACATAATCTAGGAGAAATTATTGACGCGACAATTCATAGAATTGATTATCCTAATTGTGAATTAGATACTTTAATGAAATATGTAAAAGGGCCTGACTTTCCAACGGGAGGAATTGTAGAAGGACTAGAAGGAATAAAAGATGCTTATCAAACAGGAAGAGGAAGAATTATTATTAAAAGTCGTTATACAATAGAAAAAGATAAAGCAACTCCCCAAATTATTATTAATGAGATTCCTTTTGAGGTAAATAAAGCTCAAATGGTCAAAAAGATAGATGATATTAGAATAGACAAAAAAGTAGAAGGAATTCAAGAAGTAAGAGATGAATCAGCAGCAGATGTAAGAGTCGTAATAGACTTAAAGAAAAATGCTAATATTGATTTAATAATTAACTATCTTTTAAAAAATACCGATATGCAAATAAGTTATAACTTTAATGTAGTATCAATAGTTAATAGAAGACCAAAACTATTAGGACTAAGAGAAGCACTAGATGCCTTTATAGCTCATCAAAAAGAAGTAGTAAAAAGAAGAACAGAGTTTGACTTAGCTCATGCAAAAGCAAGATATCATATTGTTGAAGGATTAATTAAATGTATATCAATTTTAGATGAAGTAATAAAGGTTATTCGCGGAAGTAAAAATAAAGCTAATGCCAAAGACAATTTAGTAAAGGAATTTGAATTCACTGAAGAGCAAGCAGAAGCTATCGTTACATTACAATTATATCGCTTAACTAATACAGATGTAGTAGCTTTAGAAAATGAAAAAGCTAATTTAGAAAAAATAATAAGTGGACTAACAGCAATACTTGGAAGTGAAGAAGTATT
This sequence comes from uncultured Caryophanales bacterium, assembly GCA_946628005.1. Classification (GTDB taxonomy): domain Bacteria; phylum Bacillota_I; class Bacilli_A; order RF39; family UBA660; genus UBA3789. The sequence continues at coordinate 23,721 of CAMOWA010000016.1, read as the reverse complement.
AAAATCTGTTATGAAAAAAGATTTAAGAAATGTAAGAGATGAATATAAAACTCCAAGACTTACTGATATTAAAGAAGAAATAACAGAAATTAAAATTGATGAGACAGCAATGATACCAAAAGAAGATGTTGTAGTTGCTGTAACAAAAGATGGTTATATAAAAAGAACTTCATTTAGAAGTTATACATCATCAAATCCAGAAGACATTGTATTAAAAGAAAACGACTACATAATTGGTTTATTTGAAATGAATACTACTGATACAATACTAGTATTTACATCAGGTGGTAATTATTTGCATATACCAGTTCATTTAATACCAGACTTAAAATGGAAAGATATGCCAAAACATGTAAGTAATGTTATAGAACTACCACCGGAAGAAAAAGTTATAAACGCTATTCCAGCCTATGACTTTAAGAGTGATAAAAATCTCATCACTACAACAAAAGATGGAATGATTAAGAGATCTAAACTAAAAGAGTTTAAACTTCAACGATATAATAAAGCAACAAGTTGTATGAAGTTAAAAGAAAATGATGAAGTCATTAGCGTTATCCAAGAAGAATATGATACAGTATTTTTAACAACCAACACAGGTTATGGATTAAGCTTTAAAACGGAAGAAATTCCAGTTGTTGGAGTAAAAGCATCTGGAGTAAAAGCAATGAAATTAAAAGATGATTATATAGTTTCAATCAATAATTTCTCATATCAACAACATGAATATATAGCAATAATAACGACAAAAGGTACCGCGAAAAGAGTGAGATTATCTGAATTTGAATGTTCAACTCGTACAAGAAGAGGAGTTCAAGTAATTCGTGAAGTAAAATCTAATCCATATACTATATTACAAACCTTTATCGAAGATGCTAAAAATTATATAGGAATACAAACAGATGAAATAACTTCAATCAAACTAACTGAATTCCCAATTGCAGACAGATATTCAACTGGAAGTCAAATAATCAAGAAAGAAATAATATCAGCATATTTAATTCCAACTCTAACTCGAGTAAATAAAACTCAAGAGTCACTATTAGATTTAGAAGAGCCAAAAATAATACAAGTTGTAGAAGAAAAAGAAGTACCAAAAAAAGACAAAATATCTCTTCAAGAAATAGATGATCAATTAATGACAATAGATGACTTTTTAGATAAGAAAGAAGAATAATCTTCTTTTTCTTTATTTCTATTTAAAGATATGATACAATACATATAAGAATAAGGAGGAAAAAAATGGAAGAGAAAAAGAATAATAAAATAGGACAAATAATAATCATAATTATATTTCTTGTTATAGGATGTTTTGGAGGCTTTTACATTGGAAAAAATTATTCAAGTACGAAAATAACAGATAATAAAGAAGATACCAAAAAAGATAATAATACAGCAAGTGAACAAGAAGAATTAGATATATCAAGCAAAATAGTTCAGTTTTTATATAATGAAGTATCCGAAAATGTAGAAAATGAAACCTGGTCATTTGGATGGAGATTCAATTATAAAAAAACAGATGAAATAGAAAATGATTTTATTGTAAGTGAACGTTCTGAAGAAGACAAAATGGTTTTAGTAGGACAAATTCTAAGAAAAACAGGAGATGTTGTATTGATAGATAATATGCCAGAAAATGCTAAAGCCGGATATAAGCCATCTAGCATAGGATATTTTTATACAAGAGAGTATATTGAAAGCGTATATAAAACATTATACGGAGAAGATAAAAACATAGATACTTCAATCATAATTCCTTTAGATTTGTATGGAGGAGAGAAACTTGGATATGATTCAACAACAGATAGATATTATATATATTTAACAGAAACTGGAGGAACATCAGGACCTGGTGGTTATAAAGCAAAACTTGAAAAAGCAATAAAAAAGAATAACAATATAGTACTATATCAAAATATAGAAAAAATAAATTATAAAGCAGATGAAAATGGCATTGTAACGGATAGTCCTGAAAATCAGCAAATAGAAAACTTCCAGTATATTTATACATTTGAAAAAGATTCAGATGGAATGTATAAATTTGTTAGCAGGGAAAAGAAATAATATTCAATTTTAAAGAAAAGTGTTAATCCTTTTCTTTTTTTCATATATTATAATGGTGATATTATGTCAAAAGAAACATTTAAAGTATTTGCAAGAGCTCATCCTGAACTAGCAACATCCGTATTAAAGGGAAATACATCCTGGCAACAATTATATGAATTATATGAAATATATGGAGAAAACAATTCTATTTGGAACCAATACTTTACAACTCCCTCAATAACAGATAACATTACTTCATCAGCATCAACTATTAAAGACTTTATCTCATCATTTAAAAATATGGATATGGATTCCGTACAAAAAGGAATTACAAATATTCAAAAAACAATTTCTCTTTTACAAGAAATAGGATTAGGTTCTAGAAATAATAATGGAAACTATGAAGCAAGACCAATCTATAAAAGGTTTGAAGATTAATGAATCAAAAAACAATTTCAATTATAAAAAACAATTCAATGATTTATAGATATTTAAGAGAAAATTCTTATGAATACTTATATTTATTTCGAGATGATAATTATTTAGAAACAATAGAAAAAGAGTCAAAAAAACTATATCAAGAACCATTAGAAAGAAAGATAGAAAAATTACAAAAAAATATAAATCTAATAAATAGTTTCATAAATATTATGGATAAATCATAAAGAATCATTAGTTATCAGTTTACTATTTTCCTATTTTTGTTATATAATAATTAGCAATTAAAAAAAGGAGCAGTTTATATGAAAATATTTTTAGGAAAACCTATGACATGTAATTTAAATTATCAGCCTAATTATATTTATGATGAATTAAATGAAAAATTTGATATAACAACTAATCCAGAAGAAGCAGATATAATCGTGTTTCCAGGTACTTGTTCCTGTACGGAGGAAGATATTTATAATACAATTAATATTATAAAAAGTATCATAAAAAGAAAAAAGGAAGGCGCAAAAACATATTTAACGGGTTGTTTATCAAGAAAATATACAAAGAAAGAGCTAGAGTGGGTAGAAGAATGGTTAAATGAGAATATTGATTATATTATTCCCCAAAACAAACCAAATATGCTTTTAAAAATGATTGGAAAAAAAATATATGAAGAGCTAGAGGATGATTATTTTGGTGGTTTTTTTATGGATTACCAAAAAGGTATAGGTGAAATATATTTAAGTTCTGGATGTCTTAATAATTGTTCATTTTGCAAGAAAACATATCAAGAACTACCACTAAAAAGTACAGATTATAATAATTTAAAAGACATAATTGAAATGTATAGTGAAATAGGAGCACAGAAGTTAGTATTAAAAGGAACAAATATTGCTCAATATGGCTTAGATATAAATGGTACATATTTGTTAAAAGAAGTTATTGATTATATTGAAACATTCGATAACATAGAAAGAATTGAGTTAATTGGTCTAGGCTTTAAAGATGCTATAAAAGGAGAACTATCCAAGGCTTTATCTAATAGTTCCAAAATAACAGATATCAGCGGAGGATTAGAATCAGGAAGCAATAGATTACTTAATCTAATGAATAAAGGTTTTACATCTGAGGAGTTCATTAATTTTGTTGAAGAAACAAATATAAAAAACTCTTTAACATTAAATATCATTGCAGGTTTTCCAACAGAAACAATCGAAGATATAGAATTAACTATAGAACTATTGCAAAGAATAAAACAATATATTAAAAATGTTGATATAATTAGATATATTAATTCTAATAGTATAGATTCAAATAACTATGCCCAACATGAAAGAAGTACGATAGTGGAACATGCGAATATTTATCAAAAAGAACTTTCCAAAAGAGGAATTAATAGTGAAATCCCAAGTTATTGTTAATTGACAAAAATCAACAGTTGTGGTATTATAAGTCGCAAAAAAGGGGGATAATAATGAAAAAACAAAAAATTAAATTAGGAATAGAAGATATATCGGATGAAACAACACGTACTATTTTTACTGATTTTCAAGAAGCGTTTAATAGTTTAATAAACAACTCATCATTTGATATAAATTTAGTTGATGAAATTCACTCAAAAACATGGAATGAAAATCCATGCGATATTGATTCAGAAGAAAAATTATTAACAGATCAAAAAATTAAAGATAATGAGCTGATGAATATTGGTCTCTTAATAACAAATAAAATTAAATATTCTGCATATAAAAAATACAAAAAAGAAAATACATGTGATTATAATTTTGATGAATTACCAATAGGAGATTTTTATGTTTTTCAAGATGATGGTTATTATGCAATAAGTCTAAATAGTGATATGGATTCAATTGGTTATGACAAAAATTATTATATATCTAATTTTAATTGTGGAAGCAAATTGTTTTTTTGTGAAGCTATAAAATATACTTATAATAACAATGATGTTAGAGCAGACAAAGTTATATCTTTTATATATGATGTTGACAATAAAAAAACACTTGATATTTTAGGGTTATCAGTATATTTTGATAATTCTAATGATAAATTTTTATTAACTAAAGATAGTCTAAATAGTGAATGGAAATTATCAAAAGTAAGTAAATGGAAATATTAATATTTTTTCATATATTCATAATAAAGTAAAGAACGATTAACATTATATACATAATTAGCGAGGCACTTATTCTCAACAGATAAGCTATTAAGCCTCGCTTTTATATTGTATAAGTATTTTTTACAAAAACATTGTAGCATATAAATTTAACAAATAATTTCCTAATATTATGGATAAATAACTTTACTATTAGATATGCTTTCACTATAATAATATTGGTGGAAGGTATTTTATGGAAGAATTAATGAATAAAGTAGATAACTTAATAATAGAATTGGATAAGACAGATTTAATAAAAAAAATAAGAGAATCAACTGAAGAAATAAAAAAAGAAAAAGAGTTATTAGAAGATATAAAAAACTATCAAGTAACAAGTGATGAAAGTATAAAGAAAAGAATTATTCAAAATAAAAAATATAGAGATTATAAACATCTAGAAACAGAATGCAATCTATTAATAATGAGTATTAATCAAAAATTAAAAGTAATAGAACCTAGAAAGATGTGTAGCAAATGAAAATAATAAGTGGTAAGTATAAAGGAAGAATACTAGAAGGATTTGACTTAAAAGGAACTAGACCAACAATGGATAGAGTAAAAGAAAGCTTGTTTGCGATGATTCAAAATAATATTCTAGATAGTACTGTATTAGATTTATTTTCTGGAAGTGGAAATTTAGGAATAGAAGCTTTAAGTGAGGGAGCAAAATTTTCATACTTTGTCGATGTAAATAAGCAAGCGTGTAAAACCATAAAAAATAATTTAGAAAAAATAGGAGATAGTAATTATAAAGTTATTGAAACAGATTATTTAAAAGCACTAGATTATTTTTATAATGAAAAAATAAAATTTGATATTATCTTTTTAGATCCCCCATATAATACTGATTATGTAAAAAAATCCTTAGAAAAAATAGAAGAATATAATCTGATAGATGATAAAGGAATAATAGTATGTGAAAGTAATAATTTAGAAAAAATAATAATACCAAATTTTTGCCAATTAAAAAAAGAAAAAAAATATGGAGATAAATTTATAGTACTATTAGAAAAAATATGATAAAATACAAATAGAATAAGATGGTGATTAAAGTGAAAATGAATAATAAGGGATTTGCAATATCAACAATAGTATATGGATTAGCTGTTATGGGAATGCTATTAATTGCAATGATAATGGCAACATTATCAAATAACAGAACAAATACATATCAATTGTCTAAGTCAATAGAAGAAGAATTAAACAGAATAAGTAAGAGAACAGCAACATTTGAGGCCAGAGAATCATCAGATGGAGGTACAGCAATGCCAGAAGCTCAAGAGTATAGAGTTCCAGATGGGCAGGCAGGTTGGTATAGAATTGAACTATGGGGAGCTCAAGGTGGAGAGAACGGCGGCTATGGTGCCTATACATCTGGAATTACCTATTTAGAAGAAGGAAGTATCTTATTCTTTTATTTAGGACAACATAAATCATCTTCATCATCTGGCCGCGAGACGGATGTTCGACTTGCAAGAGGAGCATATAATGACGAAGAATCTTTAGCTACCAGAATAATGGTTGCTGCTGGAGGTGGAGCAGACTCTAAAGCTAATGGTGGAACTTTATCAGGAGGTTGGGACAAATCCTATGCTCCTGGAGGTACTCTTAGTGATTCTTACGCCTTATCAGGGATTTTAAATGGTTATGCATCTGATTATGCTGTTGGAACTCTTACTCAACCATCTGTTGGGACAACTATTTCATCATTCTTAGGATCAAACAAAGGTGGAGATGGATATTATCCAAGTAATAATCAAAATTATGGAGGAATATCCTATATATCAGGATATGCAGGCTCATTAGCAATTAAAAATAATAAAGTAATAAATAATTCTGTTTATGAATACCAAAATACAACATATAACGAAGAAGATAATACATATCATACAGATGGTCCAATTAAAAAATATTATTTTTTAGATGGAAGAATGATCGCTGGAGTAAATAAGGGAGATGGAGAAGCAAAAATTGAAAGAATTGTTGATAAGGTAGATGGAGTAGATTTATTAAATAAGAAAAATCCAAATCTTAATGAAATATATACCATAAGAGATTGCAATGACAATGGTGCTGCAACAAAGATGATTATAATGTCAAATGGTGATATGAAAACAATTTCTCCAACTGAAGTAAGTGGAAAAACAAAATGCAAGGATTTTAATCTAACAACCGCCACTGATATTGACGAGTTAGCAATATGGCATGGAACAGGTGGAACGGGACTAGGAAAAAACCTAGAAAATAATACTATTATGGTATGCAAAAAAGCAACCTGCACAGCAGATGAAGAATGGATTTATCTGAAAAAAACAACTAATCGTACTAAATATTCCGAGACAGAAACTACTACAGGTACAAGAATATCTGCATATCAGTTTGATTCAACGACGACTATTCCAGATACAGGCACATATTATATACAACCTGTTTTATCGGATACTAGATTTGTAACGGTTGAAAGTAATACAGCTTCATTCGAAGGAAAAGTACGGATTGATTACCTAAAAGGTTTAAGAAGACAAATGTGGTCAATAGAAAAAGTCGCTCCAAATGAATATAAAATAATAGATACTGCTAATTATAAAGCGCTTAGTATAAATGGAAATGAGAACTCAACAGGTAAAATGGTTATATCATATAATGACTTTAATGAGACAACCAGAGTTCCAAGTCAAAGATGGAATATCATACCTTTAGGAAACGGAACATACACTATTGAATCAGTTGCGCCAAGAAAAAATGCTTCAACTCCAAGTGGAGCATTAGTTGGATTAACAGAATCATGGAGTAGTGCATCACTAAGAAATCATCTCGTAGTAGGCAACGCTACAAAATCAGGAAGTGTTGAAAAAGTAGATGGTTTGAGATTTAAATTAATTAAATTAGACTATTAAGCAGGAAGAATCCTGCTTATTTTTTTATTTAAAAAATATATTTTAGCACTTTTACTTGACAAGTGCCAAAGAAAAGAGTACACTATCATTAGCACTTGAATAAAAGAGGTGCTAGGAGGTTAATGTTATGTTGAGCGAAAGGCAAAGCAAAATATTAAAGTTAATCGTTGAAAGATATATACAAGATCCTATTCCCGTTGGCTCAAAAGTAGTTTCGAAACAAATCAACTGCTCAAGTGCGACGGTAAGAAATGAAATGGGAGAACTTGAAAAATTAGGATTATTAGAAAAAACACATACCTCTTCAGGGAGAGTTCCAAGTGAGGCAGGATATAGATATTATGTCGATCACTTAATGGAGATTAAAAAGATGAATGCAGAGGATATGTTAAAACTTCAAATGGTATTTCGCAATCAACAACTAGCTCTATCTGATGTTATAACAAAAAGTTTACAAGTAATATCAGATATGATGAACTACACAACAGTAGTGCTAGGATCTAAATCTCATGAGAATCTTCTAAAACAGGTAGAAGTAATTCCCCTTGATGATGAAAACTTAACTGTAATTATTGTGACAGATAGAGGACACGTAGAACACAAAAATATAATGTTAAAAGATGTATCCTTAGAAGAAGTCAAAAAAACAGTTGGATTAATTAATAACTTAATCTCAGGAACTCCTATCGATGAAGTAGGAAAAAAACTAGAGTTTGAAATAAAACCTATCATAGGAAACTATGTCAAACAACATGAGCAAATATATAATGCTTTTTATCATGTATTTACTGATTTTACAAATCAAGAGATTAATATTGTTGGTAGAAACAAAATGCTTGAACAACCAGAATTTTCTAATGTAGAAAAAATTAAAAATGTCTTTAATAAATTAGATGAAAATGAAATATTATCTAGTATAGAAGAAGATGATGACAATAATATAAAAGTATACATTGGAAAAGAAAACAATATTGATGATGATATTACCGTCATTCAAACAAAGTTTAAAAAAGGAAATGATGAAGGTACTATAGCGATTATCGGACCAAAAAGAATGGAATATGAACGAGTAGTAGGATTATTAGAATACATGAAAGAGAATATAGAAAGGTAGGCTTTTATGAGTAAAAAAGAACATAAACAAAAAGAAAAAAAACAACAAGAACCAGAATTACTAGAAGAAACAAAAGAGTTAGAAAATGATACGAAATTAAACAATGAAATGTTAAAATTAGAAGAAGAAATTAGAAATCTTACTTCTGAAAATAAAATATTAAATGAAAAAATTAAACTAACTCAAGCAGATTTAATTAATTATAGAAAAAGAAAAGATGAAGAAACAGCCAATGCTTTAAAATATGCTAATCAAGATATCATCAAAGATATATTAGGAGTAGTTGACAACCTAGAAAGAACATTAAATAGTAAATCAGATTCAGAAGAAGTAAAAAATTATCAAAAAGGTGTACAACTAATATATGATAATCTTGTAAGTATATTAAAAAACTTTGGTGTTACAGAAATAAATAGAGTTGGAGAAGTATTTGATCCACAACAAGAACAAGCTCTTTTAACAGAATGTATAGAAGATAAAGACGATGATATTGTCTTAGAAGTTTTATTAAAAGGATATAAGTTAAAAGATCGAGTAATTCGACCAGCTAGTGTAAAAATAAATCAAAAATAAATAAAGGAGAGATAAATTATGGGAAAAATAATAGGAATTGACTTAGGAACAACAAATTCATGTGCCGCTGTGCTAGAAGCAGGAGCGCCAAAAATTATACCAAATCCAGAAGGAGGAAGAACAACTCCATCTGTAGTAGCTTTTAAAAAAGGAGAAAAGATAGTAGGAGAATCTGCTAAAAGACAAGCTCTTACTAATCCAAATACAGTAATTTCCATTAAAAGAAAAATGGGTACTGATGAAAAAGTAGAGTTAGAAGGAAAGAAATATACTCCAGAAGAAATATCAGCAATGATTTTATCTTATATTAAAGATTATTCAGAAAGTTATTTAGGAGAAAAAGTTGAAAAAGCAGTAATTACTGTACCAGCATATTTTAATGATGCTCAACGTCAAGCTACAAAAAATGCAGGAAAAATTGCAGGGTTAGAAGTAGAAAGAATTATTAACGAACCAACTGCAGCAGCACTAAGTTATGGACTAGAAAAAGATGAAGGACAAACAATCCTAGTATATGACTTAGGTGGAGGAACATTTGATGTTTCAATTCTAGAATTAGGAGATGGAGTATTTGAAGTTAAATCAACAGCAGGAAATAACCATCTAGGTGGAGATGATTTTGATGAAAGAATCATTGATTATTTAGTAAAAGAGTTTAAAAAAGAAAATGGAATCGATTTACGAGATGACAACATGGCTCTTCAAAGATTAAAGGAAGTAGCAGAAAAAGCTAAAAAAGATTTATCAGGAATGGTATCTACTCAAATATCTGCTCCATTCATTGCTAAAGGAGAAGATGGAGAACCATTACACTTAGATATGACACTTACTCGTGCAAAATTTGAAGATTTAATATCAGACCTTGTTGAATCAACAATTGAACCAGTAAAAAAAGCAATTAAAGATGCTAAAATCACAAAGAAAGATATTGATAAAGTAATTTTAGTTGGTGGATCAACTCGTGTACCAATGGTATATGATATGATTACAAAAGAACTTGGAAAAGAACCTTCTCGTGAAGTTAACCCAGATGAAGCAGTTGCTATGGGAGCAGCTATTCAAGGTGGAGTTTTAACTGGAGATGTTAATGATATCGTTCTACTAGATGTTACACCACTTTCACTTGGAGTAGAAACATTAGGTGGAGTTATGACAACATTAATTCCAAGAAACACAACTATTCCAACTTCAAAATCAGAAATTTTCTCAACAGCAGCAGATAACCAACCAGGAGTTGAAATTCATGTATTACAAGGTGATAGACCAATGGCTGCTGATAATAAAACACTTGGAAACTTCCAACTAACAAATATTCCACCAGCACCACGTGGAGTTCCACAAATTGAAGTTAAATTTGATATTGATGCTAATGGTATTGTAAATGTTACAGCAAAAGATTTAGGAACAAACAAAGAACAATCAATTACAATTACTTCTACAACAAATCTAAGTGATGAAGAAATTGAAAGAATGAGAAAAGAAGCAGAAGAAAATAAAGAAGCTGATGAGAAGAGAAAAGAAGAAGCAGAAATCAAAAATGAAGCTGAACAAATGGTATTCCAAACTGAAAAAGCAATCAGAGATCTAGGTGATAAAGCTGATAAAAAAGAAGTAGAAGAAGCAGAAGATTTAATTAAAGACCTAAAGAAAGCTTTAGAAGATGGAGACATAGAAAAAATTAAGAAAGAAAAAGAAAAATTACAAGAAAAAGCTATGGCTTTAGCAACAAAAGTATATGAACAAGCTGCAAAAGATCGTCAAACTGAAGAAACACCTGAAGAAGATGAGAAAGAGGAAAAAGACAAGAAGAAAAAGAAAAAAGATGATGATGTCGAAGAAGCTGATATTGAAGAAGAATAATTTAATAAAGTTCTAGAAATCTAGAACTTTATTACTATGATATAGGAGATACTAATGCAAAAAATTAAAAATCGAAGTGAAATTCCAGAAGAATTGAAATGGGACCTAACAACAATATACAAAACAGATGAAGATTTCTATAAGGACATTGAAAAAGCAAAGAAAATAATAGATGAAATGTATTCTTATAAAGGAAAGATATTTAAAACAAAAAATAATTTGGTGAAGTATTTAAAAAATGATGAGAATTTAAGCTTATTATTAAATAAAATATTAACTTATGGTATGAGAAAACATGATGAGGATACAACTAACTCCAAATATCAAAAAATGTATCAAGTTGCTGAAAATATTTATAATATCGCAGGTGAAAAAACATCTAGTTTTAGGCCAGAGTTTCTAATGGTAGATAAAAAAACAATAAATGAATATTTAAAAGATAAATTTCTATCTAAATATAAGAAAATATTTGATGACTTATCAAGATATAAGGAACATACTTTATCTGATAATGAAGAAGAAATGCTGTCAAAGTTAGCCTTAACCTTTTCAGCAAGTGAAAATACTTTCTCTATGCTAAATGATGCTGATATAAAATTTCCAATCATTATCGATGAAGAGGGAAATGAAGTAGAGTTAACAAATTCTAACTATTCATTATTTATCCATTCAACAAATAGAAGAGTAAGAGAAGATGCCTTTAAAAAAATTCATAATAAATATGCTTCTTTAAAAAACACATTAGCATCTACATTTTTAGGACATGTAAATACTAATATAGCTTTATCAAAAATTAAAAAATATACTAGTGTACGAGAAAGCTCACTATTTATAGATAAAATTCCTATATCAGTTTATGATAATTTAATTAATACCGTAAAGTCTAGAAAAGATGTTATTAATAATTATTTTAGCTTGATTAAAGAAGAACTTAATTTAGAAGAACTACATAGATATGATATTTATGCGGATTTTACTGAGAGTTCTAATAAAAAATATACTGTAAAAGAAGCTAGAAATATAATTTTTGATGCTCTAAGTGTATTAGGAAATGATTATAAATCTAAATTAAGTAGAGCTTTTGATGAACGATGGATTGACTTTATGCCTAATAAAGGTAAAAGAGGTGGGGCATATTCATCAGGAGGATATGGAACGAACGCCTTTATACTAACTAGCTTTGAAGGAAGATACAATGATATATCTACTCTAGCACATGAACTAGGACATTCAATGCATACAACTTATTCGTGTGAGAATCAAGATATAATTTATTCTAACTATAGAATATTTGTTGCAGAAGTTGCATCAACTACTAATGAATTATTATTAGCAAAATATATGTTAAAGAATAGTTCATCAAAAGAGGAAAAATTATCAATTCTCCAAAATCTATTAAATTTATATTATGCAACATTACTTAGACAAACAATGTTTTGTGAGTTTGAAAGAGACATTTATGATTTAAGAGAAAAAGATATACCAGTTACACATGAATCTTTGGAAAATAAATATTTCGATTTATGCAAAGATTATTTTGGAGATAATGTTGTTTTAGATGAAGAATTAAAATATGAATGGTCTAGAATACCACATTTTTACTATAATTTTTATGTATATAAATATGCCACTTCTTTAGCAGCATCTAATTACATATCTTCTCATATTTTGGCTGATAAATCTTATAGAGATAAGTATATAAAATTTTTAAGTAGTGGATCTTCTCTTGATCCATTAGATGAACTAAAAATTGTAGATGTTGATTTAAATGATAGTAATGTAATTAATGAAGCTATGGATGAATTTAATTCATATATTGATGAATATAGAAAATTAAAGAATAGTTAAGAAAGGAGGAAAATATGGCAGATAAAAGAGATTATTATGAAGTCTTAGGTGTGTCAAAGTCGGCATCTGATGCTGAAATTAAAAGTGCCTATCGTAAAAAAGCCAAACAACTTCATCCAGACTTAAATAAAGATGACCCACATGCAGAAGAAAAATTCAAAGAAGTCCAAGAAGCATATTCTGTTTTATCCGATGAAAATAAGAAAAAAATGTATGATCAATTTGGACATGCTGGAGTAGGTGGAGCAGGTGGTAACCCATATGGATATGGTGGAAGTTATACGAATTTTGATGCATCAGATTTTGATTTTGGAGATATTTTTGATTCCATCTTTGGAGGCGGTGGTGGATTCTCCGGTTTTTCTGGATTTGGTGGTTCCCAAAGAGGAAACCGTGCTAATCGTCCAACGCGTGGAAACGATATATTAATGAGCCTAGACTTAGATTTTGAAGAAGCAATATATGGCTGTGAAAAAGTATTTCATTTAGATGTTGTAGAAGATTGTAGTGAATGCCATGGTAATGGTGGGTTTGAAAAAGAAGAATGTTCAACATGTCATGGTACAGGAACTATTACCACTCAGCAACAAACAATACTTGGATCATTTGTTTCTAGAACTACCTGTTCAGCATGCCATGGTACAGGTAAAACTTATAAAAGAAAATGTAGTGAATGTAATGGAAAAGGTAAAGTAAAAAAGAATAAAAAAATTACAATTAATATTCCAGCAGGTATCAATACAGGAGACAGACAAAAAGTAAGTGGAAAAGGAAATCCTGGAACAAATGGTGGAGACAATGGAGATTTATACATTGAATTTGTTGTAGGAGAACATGAATATTATGAAAGACAAAATGATGATATTTACCTAGAAGTTCCTTTAACATTAACAGAGTCTATTCTAGGATGTAAAAAAGAAATACCTACTATTTATGGAAATGTAAAAATAAGTATTAGTCCAGGAACAAATAGTGGAGATAAACAAAGAATTAAAGGAAAAGGTGTTGATAATAAATTTAGAAGAAGAAAAGGAGACATGTATTTAATATTTAAAGTATATACTCCAAAGAAATTATCAAGAGAGCAAAAATCTCTAATAGATCAATTATCAAGAACACCTCTTGAAACTGATGAAATAAAAAGATTTAATCTTTTTACAGAAAAGAATGATAAATAGTCATTCTTTTTTCGTGGTATAATGTTTTAGAGATGAATAAAATGAATGAAATAAAATGCCCTAAATGTCACACAGTATTTCAAATAAACGAAACAGATTATGACTCAATTGTAAAACAAATAAGAGATAAGGAATTTACCAATGAAAAACGAAGCAGATCAAACTGCTACCAAACATAAGAATGAAGATTTTTTAAAAGAACTAGAAAAAGATCGTCGTGAAAAAAATGGTGAATATGCCGTACTTGTTTCATTATTAGAATTAGATAATGATTATTACAATGATAGTATTGTTGATATGTCTTATCGTTATCCCAAAATGTATGTTATAAGACCACAATTCTTTATTCCATTAATCACATTAATTCGAGGTTCATTCAAAAATACTCTTGAATATAAAAAAATTAGAAGTAGTTAAAAATCAAAATATTGATATATCCCATTTTGAAGAAAATATGAATAACTTCAAAGATGCCTTTGGAAGAAATTATCGCCTAGCTTCTGAAAAATAAAAAAAACCATCGAAGAAATAGACAAAACTATTGATCATTTACAAAAGACAAAAGAAGCACTTCTTTCAAGTGAAAACAATTTACGTCTTGCCAATAATAAAGCAGAAGATTTAATGATTAAGAAATTAACTCATAACAGTGAAAGTGTTGCTAAAATGTTTGAGAAATTAAATTCTTGACAAATAAAAAATAATTTGTAATGATTACTATAGGAGGTTCAATATGAAAGAATTAAATATAAAAAAATTTGATTTAAATAGACTTAACTTAAAAAAATTAGAATTAGGAGAAAATAAATTAGTTTTAAAGAAAACTACATATGAAGGTCCAATTGTACAAGATGGTAGACTAATAGGTAAAGATGGAAAACCTACAGGAACTAAAGGGGATATGTATACCAAGGTTATAATGGATCATATCTTACAAGATGGAACACTTGATCATAATCCAAGGCCACACTATGAAGATTTTTATGAAGGAGCAACTTATGATAAAGAAAATAATGTTATTACAACAAAAGAAGGAAATATTATCAATATCGGTGAAAAAGAATCAGTTCATGAAAAAGAAAATGGTGTTGAAATATGGACTCCAGCTCATACTCTAAGCGTTAATACTGGAGTAGAATGTACTTATGATTTATCAAAAGGAGAGACACCAATGATAACCTTAAGACCTATTGCTGCCAAAACTAGTTGCAAAGAAATACTTTTGATATATCAGAAAGAATCAAGTGACTTGGTTGTATTTGATGAAATGCTAGGAATTAGAACTTGGGATGACAATAAACCAGTCTCAGAAAATGAAATTCATAACTGGTGGAAAGACTGGGCTGTTAGAGATGAAAATGGAGATTACGTTTTAAATGAAAACAATCATCCAGACATATTTAATTGCTATGGTGGAACAACAAAAAAAAGGCACATGTTGCATAGATACGTTATCGACGTCATAAAAGGAAGTATCGAAAAAGGTATTAAACCAAACCCTGATTGCAGAAGATTAATTGTTTGTTTATGGCAATATGAGGACTTCGAAAAGCCACACGGTCTAAAACCATGCGCATTCTTAACAATATGGAATGTAAGACATGAGTGGGACGGAAAAGACTATTTGGATATGACTTTGATTCAAAGATCAAGTGATTTTGGAACCGCTGGATGTATTAATCAAGTTCAATATGCCGACTTACTTATCATGGTCGCAAGAGAAGTAGGCATGGAACCAGGATACTTTACATGGAAGCCAATCAATGTTCAAATATATGATAGACACATAGATCAAGCAATAGAAATGTTAGAAAGAGAGCCTGTTGATGGAATAGATGCAACAATAAAACTAAATGAAAATGCCACAAGTTTTGATGAAATGACAGCAGATGATATAAAAATATTAGATAAAGAGGCAATACAAAAAATAAAAACGAAAAATCCTCAATTAAAATTTCAGTTAGGAATATAATATGAAGAATATAACAATGATTGCTGCAATAGGTAAAAATAATGAATTAGGGAAAAAGAACGATTTAATATGACATTTTAGTGAAGATATGAGATTCTTTAGAAAACAAACTATTAATAAACCAATAATAATGTGAAGAAAGACACTAGAGTCTCTTCCAAAACTATTACCTAAAAGAAAACATATTGTTTTATCAAGATGAAGTAATGATAATAGGTGGAGCAAGTATCTACAAAGAATTTTTAGATTACTCAGAAAAACTAATTTTAACAGAAATAGATGCCTATGATAAAGATGCAGATATCTTTTTTCCAATGTTTAATAAGGATGAATGGTATGAACAAATTTTATTCGAACATATTGAAAACAATATAAGTTATAAACACAAAATTTACACTCGAAAATAAAAAAAAATATAAAGATAAAAAATGATGTGATATAACTATTACATAATAAAAGATAGGATAAAAAATACGCCAAATTATTATGAGGCAATAGCTGCAACAGCAGGAATAGTATTGATATTAGTATTTATTTAGTTATAGAAGTTATATCGTTTGTGTATGCCATTATGAAGTATAATAAACTAAAATCAGGTGAATTATCAGCTGAACAAGCAAAAGCAGAATGTGAAAGCACTTCTTTTACAGACTTACCATTTTTTAAAAGTAGTAATAATCAAACAGAAGTATTAGACCAAAGCAATGAATCACAACAAGCATCAAATTTCTGTTCTAATTGCGGCACTAAAGTTGAAACTGGGACAGTATTTTGTCCAAGCTGCGGTCAAAAATTAAAGCAAAGAATGTAAAAACATTCTTTTTTATCATTCTTTTTTTTATAAGAAAGAGCCTTTAAATAATGAGTATGGAAGTGTCTATAACAATCTAAGCTTGTAGAGATAAAAAAACACTTCTTCTATGAGAAAAAATATTGAGAGGTAACGATCAAAACAAATAATTTTTATTCAAAGTATATTTTTATTTTTGTTCAATATATTGTATAATAAAACGTAATTAAATGGGAGGTTATTTTGATGAACAAGGAAACAGAAGAGAAAGAGACAATGGAATATGAAAAGTTTATAGCAGGTGCATTATTAAAATTTAAGACACTTGATAATGTTGATTTCAGTTTATTAGTTGAAGATTTTGAAAAGAAAACAAATATTGAACCTAGAGGATTATGGTATCATTCTAATAATAAATTAGGCAAATATATAGAAACTATAGCAAATGGAACAATAAAGTTAAGAGATGGAATATCATTTGATTATTATATTGAAGAAGAAAAATGTACTTTAAGAGATAAACTATTAGCAATAGCAGGAAATACAGTTAATAATTATTTTAGTAGTTTAGAAATAGAAACATTTAAAAAAGAGAAAGAAAAATCATTAATAGAAAATAAAGATAAGGTATTAAATACAGCTAATATATTATTAGTATCAGATATTCAAGATGATTATGATGAACTTGTAAAATATGGATTTAAAAATGTAGATTATTTTAAATCTATTATTAGAGCAGACAAATATTTTTCTAAACATCCAGAAGAATTAGAAAAATATCATATTATTTTAAAAGGAAATCAAAATGTTCAACAATGTTGTTTTGATGGGGATGTTGAGTTAGATAGAAAATTTTGGAATTTAAGAGAAAAAAAACATATATTAGAACCAGGTTTGCATAGATATGATTATTCAGATCATATGGAGTTGGTTACCTATTTAAAAGATAGCATTAATCATAGAAGTTGGGAAACAGAGGAACAATCATATACAGATATATTTGATAGAATTGTAGAAAACACATTAATTAATCATACTTTAGAAAATGTAGACTTAAAAGATAAGAAATTTGTACCAATTCAAGACTACATTAATCCAAATAGATTGCCTTTGCCAACAAAAAAATCTGATTTAAAGATATTATATTTAGATTCTATAAGAGTTAGCGAGTATGCTGATAGAATTGCTAGTGAATTAGGATTAAATATTGATTTTAAAGAGGATAATAATCGTAGTTTAGGTAGATATGTAAAAAGTAATCTTGGTAAATATGATATTATTATTGTAACTCGTTTATATTCTGGTAATCTCTTACGTATGAATCACGAAAGTACAGAACAATGTAAAGATACAGGAAAAGAATTAACTCTTCTTGTAGCTCAAGAGGACCTTTATTGGGGCGTTGATAAAGACTTAGCAGATGGAATTGAATTAGGATATGTTTTTGGTGGGAACTTTGCACCAGATTCTAAATATCATAGCAAGGAAATTAGAATTTTAAGGCAACCAATTGATGTGGAAGCAAAAGACGAATATTGGATAAAATATAATCAAAGTCAATATTCTCAAATTAAAGGTATTCTAGAGGCATCAGTTAATTTTTATAATCAGGCCTTATTGCAAAATGGTAAACTAGCAATAAGTGATATAGATTTTAAAACAGCGGATGAATTAAATCAAGATTATGTAAATGCTTATAAGAATAAAGAAGCAATTAAAGAAGCAGAACTTGCTCCAATAAGAGCATTTGATGATATAAGATATGCAATTTTAAGTTATTTAATATATAGAAAAAAAGGATTAATATCTTACCATCCTGAAGGATTAAAAATAATTGAAGGAAAAGATGGTATTAGGATTGAAAATATTTATCAAGGAAAAACATGTTGTACTATTACTTTCCCTAAATGCTATAAATCTGATGATATAAGAATCTTTAATATTCAAACTTTATCAAAAAAGGGTAATTTATCTGATACAAAAACAATAGGACTATATACTAAAAAATATGAAAACTATAAAGGTATTCCAAATAGACCTGATGAAAGACAAGCAAATGCACTATTATCAATTGAAAAGAAAATTAAATTTGTCTTAGAGCCATTGATTGATGAAGCATTGGATAAAGAAAGAAATATAAGAACCCATAAAAAATCAAAGAGAAGAAAATAATAATTTGATAAAAAAATCTAATATGTGAATAAACTTATTTAGATTTTTTTTATGAAACTATAATAGTAATTTATAGTATATAAAAAACTAATTATAAAGAAAAAAATATATTGTTATAATAGTTATATTATGATAATATTTAAAATAGAAAGGAGTAAAAAAAATGAATAGATCAGAATTAAAAAAATGGGTGAGAGAGAGAGTAAAAGGACATTTTTGGGAACTATATATACCAATTATAATAACAGAATTTTTAACAAACTTAGTGATAGGACAAAAAATAGTGGTTGAAAATGGTAACTATAGTACTCAAGGCGGCGTATCTGTAGGAATATTCTTCTTTTTTGTTCAAGTAGGTTTAACATCTTATATAATAAATTTTATGAATGAAAAAGAATATCATTTTTCCGATTTGTTTTCTTATTTTAACGATTACATACGTGTCTTTTTAGTAGGATTATTAAAAACCATATTCACAGTTCTTTGGACATTATTATTCATTATACCAGGTATTATAAAAGCAATAGCTTATTCATTGGTTCCAATGTTATTAGCTGACGAAAAGTATAAAGACTTAAAGTATACTGAATATATAAAGAAGAGTCAAGAAATGATGAATGGCCATAAGGCTGATTATTTCATCTTAGATCTTAGTTACGATTTATGGTTTCTTATACCATTATTAATAGGATTAGCTGCCACTTTATTTACTATAGTAGCAGCAATTGGAACAAGGAGTTACACAACAGTTGGTGGTCTATTAGCAACTTATTCTGGCGTTGGACTTGTTTGGATAGGAGCTATTATAGTAATAGTAGTAGCGTCATTCATAATTGTTCCAAGAAAGAAACTTGCTTTAACAAAGTTCTTATATGACATCAAAACAAATTACGAAGGACCTCAATCATCAACTGCGAATGAGGAAAAAACAGATTCTTTTACAACAACTACTACAAGTGAAGCAAAGTTCTGTGGAAACTGTGGAAGTCAATTAGAGAAAGACTCTATGTTCTGTGCAAATTGTGGAACCAAAGTAGAATAACAAAAAGAGTTCATATCAATTTAGAACTCTTTTTTAATATATCATAGTATGTAAGATACGTTCCGTATTTCTAAAATTCATCTTAGCAATTTCTTTTAATTTATCTTCACCATATTTTTCAACGACTTCTTCACCAATAGTGTCTACATCTTTTCCGGCTCCTTTAGGAAGAGGAATATGAATACTATCGCATAACTTATCAAATTCCTTTAAGAAAATATAACGACTAATAATAGAAGCACATCCAACCGCAGGAGAAATATCTTCTGCTTTTGTTAAAAAAGTTATATTTTTCTGAATAACAGGTTGATCCTTTAAGTATTCATAATATCTATTTTCTCTAGCAAATTCATCAACGATAATATAATCATATTGTGGCTTTTCTTCAGAGACAACTTGATATAAAACTTTATTATGCATGATTGCTTTTATTTTGTTCATATTAACATCATGACTATACTTTTCATTGTATTCTTTATTAGATAAAATAAGACTTCTATATTTAATTCTTTTAGCAATCTTAGGAGCCATCTTAAGTATTTTAGAATCATCTATTTTTTTTGAATCTCCAACTCCAAGGTCTTCTAAAAAAGGGATATCTTCCTTTGTTACATAGCAAGCGGTAACAACGATAGGCCCATAATAGTCTCCTGTACCAACCTCATCACTTCCAACACAGTTACAATTGTAGTACTTTAAATTCTTCTTTTTCTTTTCTTCCTTTTTTTCTTTAGTATTCTCAAGTTGAACACCCCACATAGCAGCATCTACATCAGCAGAAACACCCTGAAACATGACTTTACCAGATTCATACATTGTAATAACAGTATCCTCTTCTTGAGCTTGAAAAACAACATAAGGTATAACCTTATCCCTTCTCTTATCTTTATAATATTCAATCATTTTCTCTTTAATTTCATCATTTACTCGAATAACTACATTCATAATAGCACCTACTAAACAATAGTAAAAATCATATCATTGATTTTATCTATTGTATAACCTTCCTTTATTTTTTTTTGATAAAAATTCTCTATTTCTTTATCAGTTTTATTTAATATATATGGATTACTATCTAGTAAAGTTTTAAAAGAAGTTACTCCATATTCCTTTAATTTATCAATTACTTTTATTATATCATCCACATCTTTTGTAAAACAAAAAGGATTACAAATAAAAATATTCTTTATAATATCCTCATCACAATGAAGAGATTGAAGAAACTGTAATAAACTTTCAATATCTTTATCATCAAAAGAATAAAGAAAAGAAATAGAATCCATAATTAATTTAACTTCATCTATTGTAAAACCATAACGAATTAAGGTATCCATACTAGTCTCCCTTCATCAAATCTATATCGGATATTTTATACTTTTTATAAAAATCACTACTACTTAAAAATAATAAATAATAATTATGAATAGATATTTTATCAATATCATTAAGATAAAAATATCTATTCTTTATATAATTAAGATTATATATTAAAATATTTGGATGCTCTCTTATTATAGAAAATATATCAATCTCTTTATAAAAAGATATCTTATCTTTTATATTAAAAAATCGATATCCAAATATTATTGGACAAGTATTTAGTATATGAATAACATCTTCTTTTTCAAATCCTAAATCTAATAATTCATGAAATCTTATAATAATTCTATCTTCAGAATATAATAAAATATATGGATTTTTACTACACATAAAAATAATTTCATCATTTTTAAAACCTAATTGTTTAATACTAGAAAGTTTAATATCTATATTATTTAATATTTGCTCTTCTAATATATATGGAGTTTTTTTTATCATTTGAATAATATCTATTTCACTAAAACCAAAATTTATAAATTTTTGAAATCTATTTTGTATTGTATCAAAAAAATGAGTTAATAATCCAGGTACATAAAAGGATATTTTTAAAATATCATCATCCATAAATCCCATATTATTTAATTGTTGAATTTGTTCATAAAATAAAGCTTCATCTTCAAGTAAAAGATTTGATTCAATCATGATCATATGTCTTATTTCATTTTTATCAAAACCAATTTTTTCAAATAATTGAAGATGTTTTTTTAAAACCTCGTTATCCATCTTCAATATATCGGGTACACGTACAAATATAGTTACAGAATCATCATTAGTAAAAGAATAATTAGAAAAAATTTCAATTTTAGACTGAATATTATCAAAATTAAATTCTATAAAATATGGATATTTTTTTAAAATAGAAAAAAAATCAATTTTATTAAATCCTAAAGAAGATAAACTCTTAATTTTAGAATTAATATTTTCTATACCTAAATTTAATATATTGGGAACAGTTAAGGTAATAAAAATAAACTCTTTATGATTAATATGATTTCTTCTAAAAAATCGTTCTAAATTTCTAAAATTATATAAAATAGTTGCTTCAGAATAAAATTTCTTAGGAAAAAACTTATTAATTTTTTTTATATCTTTTTCAGAATAGCCAATATCTAATAAGTACTCTTCTAACATAGATTTCACCACATAATTTATTATAGCATAATTATTCTAAATAGGTTATAATAAAATAAAGTATAATAGAAGAAAAGAGGAAAATATATGAATGTATTAGATATAGGAATAATCTTGATATTAATTATGGGGTTTATAATTGGATTTAAAACAGGAGTAATGAGAGAATTAGTAAGTTTTGTTGGAATAATAATTGTTTTTATAATATCTTTTGAATTAAAAGGATTAATTGGAAATATTTTATGTAAATACCTACCATTTTTTAAATACAGTGGAGGAATTGCAGGATTACCAATTATTAATATTTTAATATATCAAACTATAGCATTTTTATTAATATTTAGTATATTATTAGGAGTTTATGCAATAGCTTTAAAACTTTCTAAAGTTTTACAGAAAATTATTAATATGACTATTGTATTATGGCTTCCATCAAAGCTATTAGGAGGAATTGTATCTTTAATAAAGACTTGGGCAATAATATTTGTAATATTATTAGTTATATCTATTCCATTTTCAAGTATTACTATGTTTCATGACAGTATAATGGTTCAAACGATTCTAAATAAAACACCTTTTCTAAATATCATAGCTGGTCCATTTACTAGTGCTACAGAAGATATTTATAGTTTATCAAAAGATATTAAAAATAAAGACGATCCAGATAAAATAAATAAAGAAGCAATAGATGTAATGCTAAAATATAATATAGTTGATAAAAATACAATAAAAATGTTAATTGAAAAAAATAAAATAGAAAATGTAAATAATATAGATTCAGTTTTAAATAAATATGATTAGAAGGAGAAAAAAATGTATTGTGTAAATTGTGGAGCATTTATAAAAGAAGGACATTCTTATTGTACAAATTGTGGTAGAAAAAGAGTTGATATAAAACCAGTAGAAAAAGAAATAGTAATAGAAAAAATAATAGAAAAACCATATGAAAAAAAAGCAAGTGATAAAGTTATCTATATCTTAGTATCAATAACAATAATTTTATCAATTTTTATAATTTTAATATCCAACACTATATAAGCACCAAATATGGTGCTTTATTGGTTAGTGTAGAATAAGTGTGGAGATTTCTCTCCCAAAAAATAAGATTTATAA
>CAMOWA010000015.1 GCA_946628005.1 uncultured Caryophanales bacterium | reverse complement strand
CCACAAAGTGGAAAAAAAAAGAAAATTACCACATATGAAGAGTTTTATGACAGATTAAGAAAATATGGATATGATACAGAAATTATTCTTACAAAGGCAAAAGGTCATGCAAAAAACATAATGGAAGAGTTAGACGATGACATTGATCTAGTAATTAGTGCTGGGGGAGATGGCACATTAAATGAGATTGTTGCTGGAAATATGCGTCGAAGAAAAAAGCTTACTGTTGCTCCTCTACCGCTAGGAAGTACAAATGATGTCGGAGGAATGTATGGTTTAGATAATAACGTTTATAATAATCTTGAAAAAATACTAAAAGGTGAAGAAAGAAAAGTAGATATTTGTTATATAAACAACACTCCATTTGTATATGTTGCGTGCTTTGGAGATTATATTGACATGGCATATTCAACACCAAGATACTTAAAAGAAAAATATGGAAAAATTGCCTATATTTTATATGGAATAAAACAATTTAGGCCAAAAATTAATACACATGAAATAAAATATAAAGTAGACGGAAAAGAATATGAAGGTACATATTCCTTTATATTTATATCAAACTCATCAAGAATAGCAGGGCAGCCTGATATTTATTATGACATAAAACTAGATGATAATTTATTTGAAGTAGCTTTAGCAAATGTAAAAAACTTTCAAGAAATGGCTAAACTAATTGTACAAATCACAACAATAGATGCTAAAAAAATTCCAAATATTACTTACTATCAAACCAATAATTTTGAAATAGAATTTAAAGAACCATTAAAGACATCATGGTGTATTGATGGAGAAGAATATGAAACAGATACCAAAGTATTTAAATTTTATGTAGATCAAAAAATGAAAATGTTAATACCAAAAGAAAATATTAATGAATTATTTAAAGAAACGAAAACTAGAGGATAACTATGAGTAAAACAAATGAAAATAAAATTATTTTTAAACTTTTAAAGCTTTCAGTATATTTAATTATAATAACAATACTCTCTGTATTTGCAAATTATTTATATACGAAGCAAAATGCAAGTATTTCTTTTCAAGATGTTGAAAATACAAAAGATTATGCTTATATAGATATTTATAAAATGTCAGAAAAATTTGCTTATAATGAAGAAAAGAACATTGGAATTCATTTTATAATAGATAAAGAAGAAACAGGATTATGGCATACATATTTAATCGCAATAAATGAATCAAGTTATAATAATTACAAAGAAATAATAGA
This sequence comes from uncultured Caryophanales bacterium, assembly GCA_946628005.1. Classification (GTDB taxonomy): domain Bacteria; phylum Bacillota_I; class Bacilli_A; order RF39; family UBA660; genus UBA3789. The sequence goes on along the minus strand of CAMOWA010000015.1, from coordinate 31,371 downwards.
TTATACTTATAATAGAACAGATAAAGTACCAAAATCAATTCGAGTATATGGATATCCAGTACTAGTAAATGATGAATTAAAAGAAATGGCTATTAAAAACATAGAAAAATTTGTACCAGCTCAAAACGAAATTAAAATAACAAAAGAAAATTATGAGAAATATCTTACAAATAGTTATTTAGATACTACTAAATATATAAATAGAAATATAAATTTTATATTTATATTAATAATAGTATTACTTTTCTCATTTATAGGTCTTTTTATATTAACAATATTTGAAAAAGTAAATAAAGGAAGGAAAAAATAATATGAAGTTTCAAGAAATAACAGAAAAAGAATATGAAAAGTTTTGGGAAAAACATCCTCTTAAAACCTTTTTATCTTCTCCTAAAATATCAAAACTAAGAGAAAAAAATGGTTGGACTACATATTATGTAGGAGTATTTAAAGAAAATAAATTATCAGCAGCAACAATGCTTCTTTCACATAAAAGACATTTTGGAAAATATGAGTTTTATTCTCCAAGAGGATATTTATTGGATTTTAAAGATGAAGAATTATTAGATTTTTTTACCAAAGAAATAAAAAGATTTATTAAAGGAAAAAAAGGCTATATTCTAAGAATAGATCCATATGTTCATTATAAAGAAAGAGATATTGATGGAAATGTCGTAGAAAATGGAATGGATAATTCTGATATCGTAGATCACCTATTAAAATTAGGATATAAAAAAGTAAAAACAGAAAATATGGAACAAGTAGGATGGATGTTCTCTCTAGACTTAGATGGAAAAACAGAAGAACAAATACTAAAAGAAATGAAACCTAATACTAGAAATACAATAAGAAAAGCAGAAAAGATAGGAATTAATGTAAAAGAAATTTCCTATGATGAGTTAGAAAGATTTCAAAGTATAATGGAAGAAACCTCAAAAAGAAAAGGATTTTCTAATAGAAAACTATCTTACTATCAAGATATGTATAAGTTATTTAATAAAGATAATGAAGTAAAATTTTTTATTACAGAATTAAACTTAAAAGAATATATTGAAAGACTAGAAAAAGAAAAAGAAGAAAAAGAAGAAAAAATCAGTAAACTTAGTGATGCTAAATACAATGATGGAGCAAAGAAAAATCTTACGAATGAAATAGAATCATTAAATAAAAGAATTAAAGATTCAAAAGAAATTATAAAAGAAAAGAAAACAGATATTATTACATTATCTGGTTCAATGTTTATGTTAATACAACCAGAAGTAATATACTTATCAAGTGGTAACTATGAAGAGTTCATGAAATTTAATTCACAATATTTAATTCAATGGGAATTAATTAAATATGGAATAAAAAATAAGTTTAAAAAACATAATTTCTATGGAATACCGGAAAATATTAATACTCATCCAAAAGACTATGGTATATATGAATTTAAAAGAGGATTTAATGGCTATGTAGAAGAACTTATAGGAGAGTATGAATTACCAATTACGTGGCACTATAACCTTATGAATTTAATTCATAAAATAAAAGGAGAATAATTATGCATAAAACATATAAGACACAAGGAACTTGTTCTACACAAATAGATTTTGATGTAATAGATAATAAAATCTATAATGTATCATTTACTAATGGTTGCAATGGAAATTTAAAAGGAATATCTGCCTTAGTAGAAGGAGAAGATATTAATATAGTAAAAGAAAAATTACAAGGAATAAAATGTAATTTTAAAAATACTTCTTGTCCAGATCAACTAGCAAAAGCCCTTAGTGAAATAAAATAGAAATAATCCTTGAAATTAATTTTAAAATGTATTATCCCCATTATAAATGGAGTGAAAACATGATTAAGATAGAATTTCTAATAGTACGAAAAGATACTTTTCTTTTATATTCATGTTATTACTAAATATTCTTTATAATTAAAGGAAGGCATTTCTATCATATTCATCTTTTTTATAAAAAACAAAGGAAAGGAAATAGTAAAAGAATGAAAGTAGAAGAGTTAAACCATCCGTTAGTTGAACATAAATTAGCAATTTTAAGAGATAAAAAAACAGGTACAAAGGAATTTAGAGAAATAATAAGTGAAATAGCAAGTATACTTTGTTATGAAGCTATGAAAGATGTAAAACTAAAAAAAGTAAAAATTAAAACCCCAATCGAAGAAATGGAGATTGGTAAACTAGAAGAAGATAAATATGCTTTTATACCAATTTTAAGAGCAGGAATGGGAATGTTAGATGGAGTAATAAGAATAGTTCCAAATGTCAAGGTTGGACATATTGGAATGTATCGAGATGAAAAGACATATCAACCAGTAAATTACTTTTTTAAAGTACCAAAAGAAATAGAAAAAAAAGAAGTATTTTTATTAGATCCCATGTTAGCAACAGGAGGAAGCGCTAATGATGCTATTGACATATTAAAAGAAAAAGGTGTGAAGAAGATTAAATTTTTATGTATCATATCTGCTCCAGAAGGAATAGAAGCAGTAACAAAAAAACATCCAGATGTAAAAATATATACAGCTCATATCGATAGAGAATTAAATGATAATAAATACATTTGCCCAGGACTAGGAGATGCCGGAGATAGAATATTTGGGACAATATAAAAAAATGTGATACTACTATATAAAGGAGAAAAATATGGCGTTTAAAAGAGTAGAAGGAAGAATTGATATAAATTATGAAATAGAAAATAGAAATATAGTAGTAAATGAAGAAGAGCAAAGAGGAACAAGAACAAATAAATTTTGGTTTAACAACTACGAATATATGTATAAAGATGTATATCAATTAACATATGAAGATTATGCTGAAATAATTGCCTATAAACTTGCAGAGCAAGTTGGAATAAACTGTGCAAAGTATGATTTAGCAATTTTTAATGGGAATAAGGGTGTAATTACAGAAAACTTAATTAAAGATAATGAAAATGAAGAAATGATTTCTGGAACCGAAATAATTAGCATGGTTTATACAGAATACTTTATACCCAGACTTTATATCATTGAAAAATATCATGAATTAATAACACAATATAATGCAAAAAACATTTATGAGTTTTCTAATCTTTCTAATGATAAACAACTTGAATTAAGAAACAAACTACTATCACTTATAGAAGAAGTAACTAATAAAAAAATAGAGTATTCTAATAATAAAATTAACTATCCAGAAATAGAAGAAATATATGAATATTTCGATAACATTTCTGAATCATATAATCCGGACTTCATTGAAATGAAGAATGGTATAATAAAAGCAAATAATTTATATGATATATGGAATGTGTTAGAGATTTATGCTAAAATCAATAATTTAGATTATAACATAGAAGAGATAATGAATAACTTGATAAATATGTTTATTTTTGATATAATAACGAGCCAAGGAGATCGACATGCAGATAACTGGTCAATTATAAAAAACAATAAAGATAATAGTATAAGATTATGCCCATTATATGATAATTCCGGGATTTGTGATTTAAATAGAGAAAAAGGGATGAAAAGTATTTTAGAGTATATCCAATCTTTAAATAATCCTACATTACATGAAAAAAAGAAACACAAAATCCAAAAATTGCTGGAAACCACGATTAATCATAGTAATTCAGGACTAAAAGTTGATAAAATAGATGTAAATAAGAAAAACAAAAACATAATAATGATGGAAAAATTTATAGACTATTCATCACAAGAATTTATAGAAAGAATTATTTATATGACAAAAAAACTGGATAAAGAGACTTTAGACTTTATTTTTCTTGAAATTGAAAAAGAAATACAAGCAAAAATTCCAGAAGAAGTAAAAATAGTAGTGAAGACAGTTATCAATACAAATATAGAAATGATTAGAGAAATCTGTAGTGAAAAGGGGATTACAAAATGAAAAAAGATGATTTATTAAAGTATATTAGTACAAATTCAGAAAGTATTCACTTCAATTTAAAAAATGTATTTAATATAAACACTGATGATTTTAATATATTAATAGAAAATCTAAAAAATTCATTTTATTATAATAAACAATTAAATAGTAAGGAGTATTCTATATCTATTTTTTCAATAGATAACTTAAGTAACTTAAAAAATGTATTACAAGATCATTCTATTTCAGAAGATATAATATCAAAAATAATAATTAAATCTCCAATAATAATTCTTTATTCAGATAATATAGATTGTATTTATTACTTATTCAAAAATAATAAGTATTATGGATATACAGTTTTAGATGATGGAAAATATAACACCTATTTATTAAATAATAATTTAAGAAGTAATATTATAAGTAATAATTACCCAGTAAATATAATGACTTCGTTCTACAATTATAAATTACTTGATAATTTTTCTTCTCTTGAGTCAAATAAAAATAAAATTAAAAACTATTATTTTAAGAAAAAAAAGGAGAAATAAAATGAAAAAATATTTATTATTATTGTTATTAATATTGTGTTTAAGTCTAACTGCTTGCAATAAAAAAACGGACATGAAGTTACGAATTAAAGAGTCTAGTTGGTCTGGATGGACAGAAGGATATGAGCCAGAAGAGAGAACCGATGATTATAATGTTGTTTTAGGGAAGAAATACAGTATAAATTCTGGAAAATTTAAATTTAAAATAACTAAAATTAATAGAAAATATATAGAAATTAAAACAGAAATACCTTTTTCTGATAAAAATGATACAATCAATTTAAACTCTAAAAAGACAAAGTTTAAAGTTTATTTAGAAAAAGAATTAAAATTAACAACTCCTACAACAGATGCTGGAGATATTTATTATATAACTTTAATAAAATAAAATTTGTTGAAAAAACAAATTTTTTTATTTACAATAGTGAATTTTAAGTTAAAACACAGAAACAATGTGAGGTGTAAAACCTATAAATAATATTAAATATTATGAAAAGAAAACTTCTAATTTACGGGATTCATTAAATTTTGCTTATTTATATTTGAGTAATGATCAGATAATTCGTATTTTTATATAAGAAACTTGCTAGTTTTGTTCATAGATATTTACAATAATTTTTACAAGATAATGAAGAAAAAAATATATTAGAGAACAAAAGGTAGAGTTTTTTTCTAAAAATTTAATTAATATAGGAAATGTTAATGTTTTTTGAAAGAGCACTTTTATATCAATACCTGAATGATACTTTATTAAATAAAAAAGAAAAAAGATGGAGATGTTACTTATCGAGAAGATAAATACCTAATGGTTATATTTTAACTAAATACCGTTAAAAAGATTCATACTATTGACAAAAACTGTTAATAATCTTTTTTTATTATTGATTTCTAAACAAAATAGTATTATCATATATATGAATATATGAACAATCATTCATATATAAGGAGGAAAAATGAATATACATAGTAAAGAATTTTTATATGGATTAAGTGAATTTTTCAAAATATTTGCTGATCCTACTAGATTAAGAATATTAGAAGTATTAATAACGAAACCATTATGTGTAAATGATATTAGTGAAAAATTAAACATATCTCAATCAGCTGTATCTCATCAATTAAAATATCTAAGATCATCTAATTTAGTAAAAACAGAAAAAATAGGGAAAAATGTTTTTTATAATATTTCAGATAATCATATAAAAATAATATTGGAGTATGGAATAGAACACTTAAAAGAGGTGATTTAATTGAAAAAATATTGGAATTATAAACTATTAAAAATATTAGTATGTGTATTATTGTTTATATTATCTTTTCTTATAAAGATAAATATATATAAAACAATATTATTACTTATCATATATATTATTATCTCATATGAAATATATATCGAAGCCATAAAAGAAAAAAATCTATTTGATGAAAATTTCTTAATGATTGTAGCGACATTAGGAGCAATTTTTATCAAAAATTATCATGAAGCGATTTTAGTAATGTTACTTTTTCAAATAGGAGAATACCTTGAAGATTTGGCAATCAATAAAACTAAAAAATCAATTATAGATTTAATGAATTTAAAAATAGAAAATATTACTTTAGAAAATAAAGGAAAAATAAAATTAGAAGATGCAAAAATAGGAGATATCTTTCTAGTTAAACCTGGAGAGAAAGTGCCATTAGATGGAAGAATAGTAGAAGGAGAATCATATATGGATACTTCATCTATTACAGGCGAAATAGTCCCTAGACTTACTAGAGTGAATGATTTAGTACTAAGTGGTTATATTAATCAAAATAGTCTATTAAAAATAAAAGCAACTTCTACATCAAAAACTAGTACTGCACAAAGAATATTAGAATGTATAGAAAATTCAAATGAAGAAAAGACAAATACCGAAACATTTATTACAAAATTTTCTAAAATATATACACCAACTATATGTTGTTTAGCTCTATTAATAGTATTAATACCAACTCTTTTAGGACAAGATTTTAATACCTATCTTTATCGAAGTTTAGTATTTTTAGTAACAGCATGCCCTTGTGCATTAGTAATATCAGTTCCTTTAGGATATTTTTGTGGAATTGGTAAATCCTCTAAAAAAGGTATACTTGTTAAAGGAAGCAAAGAATTAGAAAAACTATCAAATATAGATTATATTTTCTTTGATAAAACAGGTACTCTAACAGAAGGAGTATTTGAAATTAATAAAATAAAAACGGATATGAAAGAAGAAGATTTTTTACAAATTTTAGCAACCTCTGAAGAAAATTCTATTCATCCTGTCGCTTCAGTAATTAAAAATAAAAATAAAAAAGAATTATTAAAAGTATCTCATTATGAAGAACTCCCTGGAAAAGGAATAAAATGTAAAATAGGAAAAGATAATATATTAGTTGGTAATGAAACTCTACTAAAAGAAAATAATATTATATTTCAACCGAGTAAAGATATTGGGACCATTATTTATGCATCAAAAAATGATGAATTTCTTGGTTATATAGTAATATCAGACAAAATAAAAGACAATAATTTTAGTGAGTTAAAAAAACAAGTAAATAAAGAAATTATCATTTTATCAGGAGATAACAAAAAACAAGTAGCAGAAATTGCTAAAGGATTAGGAGTAAACACTTATTTTTATAATTTATTACCAATAGATAAAGTAAAAAAAGTAGAAAGTTATAAGAAAAATGGTACAACTATATTTGTAGGAGATGGAATTAATGATGCTCCTGTATTAAAAATAGCAGATGTTGGAATTTCAATGGGAAATTTAGGAAGTGAAGCAGCAATAGAAGCAAGTGATATTGTTTTAATGAATGATAATATTAATAATATAAATAAGTTAATTGATATTGCTAAAACAACAAAGAAAAAGGTAAAAAATAGTATCATTTTCTCTTTACTAGTAAAATTTATTGTATTATTTCTAGGACTATTAGGAAAGAGTACCATGTTACTTGCAGTATTTGCTGATGTAGGGGTAACTCTATTTGTTATTATATATGTATTAACAATTTATATTGAGAATTAGTAAATATTTAAATAAAATTGGTATAATATTATTAGAGAGTGATAATAATATGAAAAGAAATATTATGATAAAAATTTTAATTCTATCTTTATTTATAGGAATAGTAATTATATTAATAATTAATTATAATAAATATAAAGTTAGTAATGCTAAAAAAATAGTTGAACTAAAGAAAAAAGAAATAGAAGTATATGATAAAGTAAAATTAAAAGATATTATAAAAAATATAAATGGTAAAATAGAAAATAATGTTACTATTGATACATCAAAATTAGGAAAACAAAAAATACATTTTACTTATATAAACGATGAAAATATTAAAATACCTTATCAAATATCGGTAAATGTTGTAGATAAAACTCCGCCAATTATCCAATCTTTATCAACATATATAATAGTTAAAAATACGAAAACAAAAAAAGAGTTTGAAAGGTCATTATTTTGTGGAGATAATTATGATGATAAACCAAGTTGTAGAATAGAAGGGGATTATTCTCTATCAGAGATTGGAAACTATAATCTTACCTTTGTTGGAGAAGATGAGTCAAAAAATATAGCAAAACAAAGTTTTACACTAAAAGTTGTGGAAAAAGAAGAAAAAAAAGAAACAAAAGGAAAACAAAGTACAACTCCATTAAGTAGTATTATAAAAAAATACAAAACAACAAATAATAAAATTGGAATAGATATATCACATTGGCAAGGAAAAATAGATTATAAAAAAGTTAAAAAGAGTGGAGTAGAATTTGTCTATATAAGAGTAGGAAGAGGAGATGGAATAGAAAAAGAAGCTGTATTAGATGATAAGTTTGAAGAATATATTAAAGGATTTGAAAAAGAAAAAATACCAATAGGTATATACTTTTATTCGGATGCTAATAGTGATAAAAATGCAAAAAAAGAAGCTAATTGGATAATAGATAAAATAAAAAAACATAAAATAGATTTAGAAATAGTATATGACTGGGAAAATTGGTCTAATTATCAAGAATATCAAATGAGTTTTCATAAATTAAGGACAACAGCAAATACCTTTATAAACCAAATAGAAAAAGATGGTTATAAAGGAATGGTTTATTCCTCAAAATATTACTTAGAAAATATTTGGGGAGGACTAAATCATAAAATTTGGTTAGCTCATTATATAGATCAAACAGATTACAAAGGAAAATATAAAGTATGGCAAATATGTAATAATGGAGAAGTTCCAGGAATTGAAAATCTTACTGATATAGATATTATGTATAATAACTAAATATATTTAAATATTTCTACAATATAATGATTACTTTTAGTATTTTTAAGAATTCCCCTGTATTTAAATTTACCAATTCTTTTAATACTTAAAGTATCATTTTCCCTTAATTTATAAGATGAATCTTTTAAATAATCATAATTTAACATAATTTCTTTTTTTCGAATCATAATAGGAATATTACTTCTACTAATATGACAAATACTTGATACGATAGTATCAATTCTGTTACTTGAAACATTTAAGCAAAACACTTCGTAACTTCTTTCATAATCTTTAAAAGTATCAATAGGTATTTCCTCTAATTCAACAGAAGTATTACGAACCATTAAAAAATTAGACTCAAAATAATTTCTTACGATTGGAAGAATATAAATATAATAGTTTCCATCAATTATTAAAATATCACCAAATAGTTCAGGAGCAATACTTAAAGAATACATTGTACCTAGAATATCTTGATGACGAATTTTAGTTTTAACCTTTATTTGATAAAGCAATACTTCAGGAATAGACTTATTATAAATAATTACTTTTTCACTATCTTTATAAGGATAATAAATATGATATGTACCTTTGCGTAGCTTTCCCTTAATTAAAGACAAATCTTTAGGATCTAAGAAAAAACTACTTTGATTATTTTGAAGTCTTGTTAAATTCTTTTGAATAAAATACATAATACACCTCAATAAATTATACAAATATCATAACAAAAACAAATAATAGAAACAATAAAAAAGTGAATTTGATAATTCACTTTTACTCTTGAAATAATTGATTGATTTTTTTTATAATATCAGAATTATAATCTTTTAATGAATAATAATCTTTCTTCTTTTTTTTCTTAAGAGATAATATTTTTTTACATACATCATCAGTAAAATCAACATCATCAATATATTTTTTTAAATGACTTGGAATGATTAAATCTAGACCTAAAACTTTAGCTTCTAGAAAAACAATTCCCTGACCTTCATAACGAGATTCTAAAACAAAACCATCCATTAATGCTTCATACATAAAAGGATTAGGCTGACTCCCTAAAAAAGTGATATAAGAATCCAATTTTTCATTTTTTACCATTTTTTCAAGCTTTTTTCTCTGATTTCCATCACCAATAATATAAAGATGTATATCTTTTCTTTTTTTGGTAATTTTTTTCATATCTTGAATTAAAATATCATATCCTTTTTGAAAGACTAGTCTTCCAACACTGACTAAGTTATATTTAGTATTATCAACAGAAAAAGTTGTTTTTTCTAAAGATTTATCAATTACCTCATCTGATAAAACCAAATTAGGAATAATTACAAAATGATTATGCGAAATAGAATTTACTTTTTTAAAAGGTTCTATCAAACCACCTGATACACATACATATTTAGTAAAATAAGAAAACTTTGATTGAAAGAAGAAGTGAAGAATCCGATATTTAATATCATTATTTTTTTCACGTAAAACATCATTATGAACCCAAGAAATATACTCCTTAGCATCTACTGATAAACAAGCAAGTGCACATCCTTGATCATAACTATTATAATCAATTGCTAAATCATACTTTTTATCTATTTTATATGGATGAAATATTTTTAAAATTGAAAAAAAGATAAAGCGTGAAATATAAGGAAGAGGCTTTAAATAAATAATATTTATCTCTTTGGGTAATTTTTCTTCAAAAAAATTCTCTAAAGAAAATAAATATAAATCAACTTCATACTTTTTATAATCAATTACATTTAGTAAATTAACAAGAGATTTTTGAATTCCTCCCATCCCCAAATCTTTTTGAAAAATAGCAATTTTCTTCATCTTTTATCCTCCTTTAATTTAAATATAATAGAAAGAATAAAATAAAGTCTCATTCTGATAAGATAATAAGATATTTTAAATGACTTTGGAAGATTTGAAAAATATAGATTTTTACCACTACCATGAGAATAATAATATTTTTCAATTTCTTTAATAATTTTTCTTTTTTGAGAAGTTGGATTACTTGTACGTATAACTCTATTTATAGTCGCTACAAAGACTTCCTTTAATAAAAGAAATTGTATTTCATTTTCGTATTTATCATAATAATTATTCTTTTTTAAATATTTAACTAACTCATCATACGCTTTTAGAATATCTAAATTCTTAGAAATATTCTGATTATGCATAGTAGACTGAATACGATGAAAATAATGATAAAAAGGTTTATTAATGAAACTAATCTTTTTAGCATGTACTAATAATTGAATACTATAAGGAAAATCTTCATACCAAATTTTTTCATTAAAGAAAAGTCTATTATCAACTAGTAATTCTCTCCGATAGATTTTATTCACTACAGAAGGAACACTATATAATATAGCTTCTTGAATAGATACATCGTCTTTTAAATTAAGAAAAACATCTCTCTTAGTACCACTTTTTTCATAGTAATCACTAATATTACAAATAACAATATCACTATCTTTTTCTTTTGCAGTTAAATACATTTCTTTTAACATATCTTTATCGATAAAATCATCACTATCAATAAAGGAGATATATTCACCAGTAGCACGAGTAATACCTATATTTCTAGCAGAACCTTGACCACCATTTTCTTTGTTAATTAAGATAATATTTTTATTTTTCTTCATATATTTTTTTATTATATCTAAAGAATTATCAGAAGAACCATCATTAACAACAATGATTTCAATATCTTTTAAAGTTTGACTTAAAATACTATCCAAACATTTATTTAAATAATTACCAGTATTGTATACTGGAATAATTACACTTATCTTCATAGAATCACCTAACATCTTTATTATAACAAACTTATAAAAAAAAGTCTTAAAAAGAAATAATAATAATTAAAACTTACTAGGTAAACAGTAAAAGAAACGCATTTTATAGATAATTATTTAAAAAAATGATAATATAAAATTGGTGAGAATATGAACGATTTAATAGAAATAACAATAAATAATGGTATATTAAACCAAATAAACGCTATAATTATATATAAGTATAATATATGTTATTTAAATGATAAAAAATATAAAATAAGTGATGAATTCTTAGAAAAAATAAAAAACATCATATTACCATGGAAAAGGGAATATGGATCAAGTAATATTATAGATGATGAAGAATTTACTGTAAAAATAGTATCTAATAATGAGGAGATAATATATCATGGTAAAGGTTATTATCCTTTTAATTATCAAGAGTTAAAAGATGTAATAGGAGAGTTAAATGGAAGATAGAATAATAACATTTTTAAATGGAAATGAAAATTTAAGGAAAGCAATTCCACAATTTATAGAGGCCTTTGTAAGTTTTTATGGAGAAGATTTAAGAGAAGAAATAGAAGAGAAGTTTTCTAATACATTTTTTATTGGTTTTCAAACTCCAGAAAGTATAGCTATATGTTTAGAAAAATTAGAAGACTTAAAAACGAAAAGTCTAATAGAAGAAATAATAAAACAAACAAGCTGTAATCTTGATGTAAAGGATTTTATTGGAGATAGTTTTGGAGGATGTAGTTTTAGGTATCAGAATTCTCATCCAATAAATGAATTTATAAATTTTTGGGAACAATATAAATTAGGAGAAATAGGTAGAAAAGAACAACTTATAAAAAAAGGATATGAAAGAGTAAAAAGAATATTTCCAAATATGTCAGAAGAAGAATACAGAGAAATATTTAGAACTAAAAAAATACCGGAAAAATATGAGAAACTTTTAGTTCCTACAATTAAATCTAATATTGAGTATTACCTAAATGAAAAAGAACATGAAGACATATTTAAAAGTAGTTTTAGAAGAATAAAACCATTTCTAGAGAAAATAGATTCAACAATAAATATATTAAATTTTGATGAAAAAGTTAAGGAAGGATTATTTGAAAAAATTAATTTTATAGTTGAAAAATATCAAGAAGCAAAAAAAGAGTATGACAGCTATATAGAACAATTTTCCTCATTTTATGAACAAGTAGAAGAAGCAAATAAAAATAGGGAATTATATTTAGAAGAAGTATTTATAGATTTCATAAAAGAAAATATTGATTTAATTCCAGAAGAAAAAAGAAAAAACTTAGAAGAGTTTTATCAAAATCCATCACAGACAAATATAATCGATACCTATGTACCATATATATTCGGAAACTCATTAAATGGAACTTCTGGGCTAGATTCCTTTACAGAAGCAAATGATGAATTATTAAAAAGAAGTAAAGATAAAGAAATAATCCAATATATTCAAAGAAAAAGAATAGAATTTTTTAAAAAAAGTGGTCTAGACCTAGGAGATGACTATGATGCATATGTAAATAGTGCAGATGCAAAAAAAATATGGCCCAAAAAAGAGAGAGTAAAATCTTTTTTTGAATCTAAAGAAAAATTCATAAATATATTTAATAATAAATACTATACAAGTCTTTCATCATATAAAAAAATAATAGAAGAAGTTGACAAAATTGGACTAATAAACAAAGATGATGGAATAGATGCAGATAAGTTTACAAATAAGCAACGCTGTGTTGTGCCTAATTTAAGAGACAATAATGGTTATGTGCTCTCTCCTTTGTTAATTTTTAATTTTGATAATTATGATGATAATACAATTGATCATAAAATAGTACATGAATTAAACCACATATTTGAATTATATTTAACAAATATATTTATGGACAAATATGAAGGTTATTGTGGTTGGGATTATCTAGAGGATACTATTTCACAAGAGAGAGTAAAAGAAGTAGATACAATAAATGATCAGGAAAAAAGAAAATATGAATTATTTAATGAAATAATAAATGAATTGATTGCTCAAGATATAAGTAAAAAAATGCATCAAGAAAATCGTTATATTTTTGATAATCCAAATAACTCCAAAATAGAGTTTACAGCTGACTATGATTTTACAAAATTTATTGTTAATGATTTTTATAATGAATTTAAAGATAAAATTATTGAAAGCAGAAGAAATGGAAATATAAATATTATATTTGATGAAGTTGGAAAAGAAAACTTTGAAGAACTAAATAGTTTATTTGATATATATTTTAAAAACTTTAGTGGTTTTAAAAAATATCATTTATCAGATGACTTACAATCAAATAAAGATACTGAATTAACTAGAGTCTATTATGATTTAGTAAATAGAAAAAATAAAATTATGGATAAAATGCGAATGACTTCAGCAAGTAAAAAAGAATCAGATAATAACTTAACACAAAAAAACTCACAATTATTATCGTGAGTTTTTATAAATAGTCTTTTAATTTTTCTAAGTATTTTTCTTGCATCATAATATATTCAGTACAAAGTTTATGTACTTTTTTATCCATTGTTTTATGATTAAGAATCTTTCTACCTTCAACAATTCCCATATTAGTACCAGTTATTAAAAGAGATGCTAAATTAGAAATACTATCATCTAATATAGTATCTTTTTTTATACCATACCAAAGCATCATTTTTTCCATAGTATTAGTCTTATGAATATCAGAATCACTATAATCATGATAAAGACTTTCTAATCTAGTAGATAAATTTTCATACTCTTTTTTTTGTTTATTTAATAATTCCAAGAAACTATTTTCACTACATATAGGAATAATATAATCTAAAGCATCAATTCCCATAAAACAACCTTTATTTAATTCATCTAAAATATTAATATTATTATCCATAATTCCTCCCTTAATAGTATGTATAAAAATTATAACAATATACTAATAAGTAATACTTATAAGTATAATAATTAATTAGTATTTTACAGATAAAATTAAAAAGATTAGTATTAGTATAAAAAAGGAGAAGTTATGGATAAACAATTAATGAGAAAAAAATATGATAAAGAAGAAAGGTTAAAAGAATTAAAATTAAGTATTTATAACCTAAAAAAAATAATAGATCTACTAGAGATAACAAATAGTAGGGTAGAAGATAAAAATATATTAGAAAAAACGAAAAATGATTATAAAGAAAACATAATTAAAATAAATAAAATAAAAGAAGAATTAGAAAAAATACAAGAGCAATTAAAAAAAGAATGTAGCCATGAAGTAGTATTAAAAAATTTACACAGTAAAGATGATTATTATTGTCCTATTTGTGATACCTTTACTTATAAAAAAAATATTAATTTTAAATATATTAATTTTCTAAGTTTTACAAAATTATTAATAGATATAGAATATCAGTATTCATCTAAAACAGTAAAAAGAATATATGAAATAATAAAAGAAAATATAATAACAGAAAAAGATATAATCGAAGAAATTAAAATATATTTAGAAAATATACAATATGATAATGATATAAAAATATATGTTAGGAGATAACTATGAAAAAAATAGATTATATAAACTATATTAATGCTTTAAAGGAATTAAATGAATACAATAATAAAAACATTGATATAATTATAAAAGAAAAATATAATGATTTAGATTTAAAAAATAAAATAGAACAAATAAAATTAAGAATTAATGAAAATACTCAAATAATAAAAAAATTTAAATGTAATTGTAATCATGATATAAGATTAGAAGAGAGAAGTTTTCTTGGTGCAATATATACATGTATTTTTTGTAAAGAAAAAATTTATAGTGATAATTGTTGTAATTTTAATTTATCAGATAATAGAAATAAACAATTTGTATGTCTATCAGATGACTTTTATAATGAACAAAAAATATTAGAAATAGTTATTAATATATTAAATGACAAAGAAGATGAAGAGGAAATAAACTTTTTAGAGGAGTTTAAAAAATTAAAATTAAAATATTGTACTATTTATAATGAGAGAAAAGTAGATGAAAAATATATTTTAATTATTGGAGGCTCAAATACTATTTTTATTAATAATAATTATTATCTAAAGAATAATTTTAATATTTTATCAGAAAGATTTGCTGAATACTTTTTAGCTTTATTAAATACAAAAGTAGAATTGATTGATAATAAAAAAGAAATAAAAATACAAGAAGATTTAAAAAATATCTATCATTATAAATATTTATCATATAGAACAATAGGAGAACTAGAAGGATTATTAGAATCTCAAGCAGATATTCCTTTTAAACTTATTATTGACTTATCTCAATTATCAAAATATAAAATAGAAGATAATAAAATAGTAATGGAAGAATACAAATTAGATTTAGAAAGCTTATTTCCAGATAGTATAATTGTAACAATTAAAACTTTATTAGAAAAAAAAGAAGAAATTAATAATTTCTTAATAAAAAATAGTAATTTAATTGTTTACAATGGTAATAAATATTACTCCTATGAAGATAAGTCATTAATTGGTATGAATCAAAAAGAAACCTGTAAAAAAATAAAGAAAATGTTAAAACGATATTAATTGTATTGACAAAAAAGTCTGATAAAAGAAAATAATAATAGGTGATACAATGGAAATTGGATATTCTTCTTCAACAAGATTATTAATGAAGTTTTTAACAGAAGATACAAAAAAAGAAATAGATAGATATGTAGAAGAATATAGAAATAATGAGCCAATAGAATATAACTTTCAAAAAGATACAGATGACTTTGAAAAAAATATTACAGATGAAGAATATATGACAATAAGATTGTATACAGGAACAAACTATAAAAATATAAATGCTGTATTAAGAAATACCTGGAACTATGAAGATAATGGTGACTCTAGTAAAAAAGACTACTATAAAAGACTGGAAGAAGATATATCAAGTATTATAGATAAATATCCAAAATTAAAAAATAATATAAAAACATTTAGAGGAACTTCTTTAAGAGAATTTAAAAAGTATGGAGTAAGAAGTTTAGATGATTTAAAACAATTAGAAGGAACATATCTATACGAAGAGGGATTTACATCAACTTCTTTGGAAGAAAAATCATCATTTTTTAATAGAGAAATATTTGGAGAAATACAAAACATTGAAGTAATTTACCATATTTTAGAATCTTCTCAAGACGGAATGCCTGTATTAATCAAAAAGAATATATATTAAACAAGAACTGTTTATCAAAAATATTAAAAGTAGAAATAAAAGATGATACTGCAATAGTAGAGGTATTACTTATTCCACAAAAATTGTGGAATAAAGAGAAATATATGGATTCAGAAAAAGTTGATACTAATATAAAAAAATGATATAATAAAACAGCTAGGAAGTGTTAGTGTGAAAAAAGTAGTTATAGGAATGAGTGGTGGAGTAGATAGTAGTGTTGCTGCTATAATATTACAGAAACAAGGATATGAAGTAATTGGCTTATTTATGAGAAATTGGGATTCTCTAGCAGATGGAGAATTAAATGGTCCAACAACAAAGTCAGGAATTTGTCCACAAGAAGAAGATTATAATGATGCCAAAGCAGTATGCGATAAATTAGGAATTCCTTTATATAGAAAAGATTTTGTAAAAGAGTATTGGGATTATGTATTTACTTACTTTTTAGATGAACTAAAAAAAGGAAGAACTCCTAATCCAGATATAATGTGCAATAAATATATAAAATTTGATATGTTTGCAAAAGAAGCTAAAAAGCTAGGAGCTGATTATATCGCAACAGGACACTATGCAAGACTTGAAAATAATAAACTATTAAGAGGAGTAGACTCTAATAAAGATCAAACATACTTTCTCTCACAAGTATCAAAAGAACAGTTTAATAATGTATTATTTCCAATAGGAGATATGGAAAAAAGCGAAGTAAGAAAAATTGCTGAAGAATATGATTTAATTACTGCAAAGAAAAAAGACTCTACCGGAATATGTTTTATAGGAGAAAGAAATTTTAAAAACTTCTTAAAAAATTATCTTCCTAATCAACCAGGAAATGTAGTTAATATAGAAACCGGAGAAACAATTGGAAGACATATCGGATTAATGAATTATACAATTGGTCAAAGAAAAGGGCTAAATATTGGTGGAACAAAAGATAAAATGTTTGTAGTAGGAAAAGACTTAGAAAAAAATATTTTATATATCTGTTTAGGAGAAGATAACGATTACTTAGTAAGTACTTCATGTGTTGTAAATGAAATTAATTATTTAGGAAATGAAAAAATTAATAAATGTACAGCTAAATTTAGATACAGAAGCCACGATGTAGAAGTGGAGTTAGATTGGAAAGAGGATGAAATAATCGTAAAATATCCTCAAGGAGTAAAGTCAGTAACCCCTGGACAAGCATGTGTTTTTTATAATGGAGAAGAATGCTTAGGTGGAGGCATCATAAAAGAAGTCAGAAAAAATGACAAAAAATTATGGTATTTATAGAAAAATAAGAAAGAATTATGTATAATGAAATAGGTGATATCATGAGAAAGATAATAACGATAATTTTTATATTAATAATTGTAGTAAGTTTAACTGGTTGTGGAAAAACAAAAGAAACAGAAGCTCTAAAATTTAGAGAAGAATATATGTCTATAAATGGCAAAAAAAATGATTATGGAAAAAAGATTAGAAGTATAACTATTCCAAAAGATAATCCATTTATTTATCAAACTGCTGAAGAATTAGCAGATAGAATTGATAAAAAAGAAAGTTTTTTAGTATATTTTGGCTTTGCTAAATGTCCATGGTGTAGAAGTGTTTTAGAAGAATTAATAAAAGCACTAGAGGATAATGATATAGATAAAATTTATTATGTTGATGTACTTGATATAAGAGATGTAAAAGAAGTAGATGAAGAAGGAAATATTAATACAACAAAAGAAGGGACAGAAGGTTATAAAAAGTTAATAAATCAACTAGATGAAGTATTAGAAGATTATACTTTAGCAAAAGATGAAGAAACTATATCTGCAGGAGAAAAAAGAATATATGCGCCTAATATAGTTGCAATATCAAACGGAAAACCAATTCAATTAGAAACAGGAATTAGTGAAAAATTAAAAGACCCATATGGTAAACTAACATCTGAAATAAAAAAATATGCATATAATACATTTAATTGTCAAATAAAATGTTTAAAAGAAAAAAGTACTACTTGCCAAAAAAATAGTTGTTAAAAAGTAACGTAAAAAGTGCTTTTTTTTTCGTATACATGTTATAATAAAGTGTAGATAAGGAGGATAGAAATGACAAAACCATTAGTTTTATGCATACTTGATGGATGTGGAGTTCGTGAAGAAAGTGATGGAAACGCTTTTAAAAATGCTAATAAGCCAACCTTTGATAGTCTAATGAAAAAGTATCCACATTCAATTTTGCAAGCAAGTGGTAAGGCAGTTGGACTTCCAGAAGGACAAATGGGAACGAGTGAAGTTGGACATATGAACTTAGGTTCAGGAAGAGTTGCTATACAACCACTTGAAAATATTACTGCGTCAATAGATTCTAAAGAGTTTTATCATAATAAAAATATACTAGATGTTTTAAATCACGTAAAAGATAATCAATCAACACTACATATATTTGGACTTCTATCAGATGGAGGAGTTCATTCCCATATTAATCACGCATTAGCATTATTAGATATGTGTAAAAAAGAAAATGTAGAAAAAGTTGTATTTGACATTTGCTTAGATGGTAGAGATACGTATGAAAAAAGTGCATTAACTTATTTAGAACAATTACAAAATAAAATGAAAGAATTAAACCTTGGAAAAATTAATACAATTAGTGGTAGATATTATGGGATGGATAGAGATAATAACTTTGATAGATTAAAATTATCCTATGATGCTATAGTATATGGAGAAGGAAAAGTTTATAATACCTATCAAGAACTAATAGAAGAAAACTATAATAACGGAAAATATGATGAATTTGTAATTCCAGGTATTATCGATAAAACACCACTACAAGATAATGATGGGATAATTGCTTTTAACTTTAGAAAAGACCGATTAAGAGAAATGTTTACCTTATTATCAAATCCAGATGAATATGAAAAACAAGCTAATGAGAAAGATTTAATAGTTAAGCATTTTAATAATCTAAAAGTATTAACCATGTATCCTGTAACTGAAACAGTTACTTGTCCACATGCCTTTGATGATCTTGACTTAAAGAATATATTAGTTGACTACTTACATAATAATGGACTAAGTCAATTAAGAATAGCTGAAACAGAAAAATATCCACACGTAACATTCTTCTTTGATGGAGGAAAAGAAGTAGAATATGATGATATGAAAAAGATACTTATACCTTCTCCAAAAGTTGCAACATATGATTTAAAACCAGAAATGAGTGTATATGAAGTTTGTGATAATTTCTTAAAAGAAGTTGGAAACTATGATGTAACAATTATGAATCTTGCAAATGGAGACATGGTTGGGCATACCGGAGTCTACGAAGCTGCAAAAGAAGCTGTTGAAGATATGGATAAATGTTTAACAAAGATTTATGCTAAAATAAAAGAGTTAGGTGGCATATTAATAATTATAGCGGATCATGGAAACTGTGATATCATGTGGGATGAAAATCATAATCCAGTTACTTCACATACAACCAATCCAGTACCATGTATCATAACAAAAGAAGGAATAAATTTAAGAGATGGAAAACTAGCCGATATTGCACCAACAATGTTAGAATTATTACATCTTCCAATTCCGGAAGAAATGACAGGAAAGTCTCTAATTATAAAGGAGTAAAAAATGAGAAAGAGTTTATTTGGGATATCATTATTAACAATTACAAGCTTATATTTTTTGTTAGCAATTATCATAATATTAGTTACATTACTTACTGGAATACCAGTAATTTACGGAATTGCTTTCAGCATTTTATTATTAATTGTACAATTTTTAATTTCACCATTTATTACAGATTTAACCATGAGATGGTTTTATGGTGTAAAATTTAAATATGAACTACCAGAATATTTAAAACAATTTATTGAAGAAATATGTAAAAATAACAACATGAAGATGCCAAGGATTGGATTTATTGATGATGGAGCACCTAATGCATTTACATATGGACATACAAAAAATGATGCTAGAATAATAATAACAAGAGGAATCCTTGAACTATTAAATGAAGAAGAAGTAAAATCAGTAATAGGACATGAACTTGGGCATGCAACACATTATGATATGTTAGTAATGACTGCAGCACAAATAGTACCCCTTGTCTTATATGGAATATATGAAGTTTTAAATAATAACGATGATAATAATAATTCAAAATCACAATTAGTTGCAATTATTGCATATATTTTATATGTAATAAGTAATTATCTTGTATTAGCCTTATCAAGAAATAGAGAGTATTATGCGGATAGTTTTTCAATTGAAGCAACAAAAAATCCTAATGCCCTTGCTAGTGCACTGGTAAAAATAGGATATGGACTAACTACAGCTGAAACAAATAAGAAACATTCTGCTGCAAATTCTAATGCCTTAGGAATATTTGATTCAAAAGCTTCAAAAGCATTGGTTGTAACTAGTTTGGATAATGGAGAAATATCTAAGGATAATATCAAACAAGCAATGAAATGGGAAAAATGGAATCCATGGGCAACATGGTATGAAATACATTCTACACATCCACTAATATCAAAAAGATTATTAGCTATATCCAGTAGAAGTAATGAATTTAATCAAGAACCATACATTATATTTGATCTAAAACAAGATGAGTCCTATGTAGATGATTTCTTAATAGAAGTATTAATAAATTTTCTACCATCAATTACATGTATAATAGGATTAATTATAATTAGTCTTTCATATATATTCGAATTTAACACTATATTTGCAGGAGGTATTCTATTATTACTTCTTGATATAGCATCATTCATAAAATTTAGTAGAAGATACAGCAAGAAACCATTTAATTCTACTAACGTTAGAAGTCTACTAAGTGAAGTAAAAGTATCAGGTATTACTTCAATACCATGCGTATTAGAAGGAGAAATTATTGGTAGAGGAGATCCAGGATGTATCTTTAATGAAGACTTTGTTATTAAAGATGAAACGGGAATTATATTCTTAGATTATAATCAACCAATAAATTTAGCAAATAAATTATTCGCAATATTTAAATCAAAAGATTTTATTGATAAAAAAGTAAAAATTACTGGTTGGTATAGAAGAAGCCCAGTACCATATGTAGAAATACTAAAAATAGAAGTAGATGGCAAAACAAAAAAACTTTATAATTATGGGTTTCACTGGGCCATGCATGTTTTTCTACTAATAACTGCAATAATAGTAATGATTTTTTCTATAATATAAAATACAAAGTTCACAGAAATATTATAATTTTTTCATAATTTTTTCATAATTAGAATATATAATTAAAACAGAAAAACGAGGTGATAAAATGAGTGATAATATAAAAGAAGCAGAAATTATTGAAGAAAAAAAGAAAGGGAAAAGTAAAAGTCTTAGTTTTATAATAGGAATATTTGTTATTTTAATTGGAGTAGCAGTATTAGTATCCTTAAATAATATGGGATTATTAAAAATTAATAATATTAATCTCCCTACAGGCAAAAAAGCAGAACTTAATTATACAGAAACATCTAGCAAAATTAAAGAGGGCATCTATATTACAGATGTGTCAGAAGTAGTAGAAGAAGTAATGCCTTCTATAGTTGCAATAACCTCTAAAACATTGGTGAAAAATGGAAATTTTGGCCCTAGTTTCTTTGGAGAAGAACAATATTCCGAAGGAGCAGGATCTGGTATCATAGTTAGTAAAAATGATACAGAATTATTAATATTAACAAATAACCATGTTATTGAAGGAGCAGAAGAATTATCTGTACAATTTGTAAATGAGAAAAGTGTAGACGCTAAAGTAAAAGGAACATCAGAAAGAAGAGATGTCGCTGTAATAGCAGTAAAATTAAGTGACCTAGATAATGCAACAATTGAATCTATTAAAATTGCAACTCTAGGAGATAGTTCAGCATTAAAAGTAGGTAACGGAATTATAGCTATTGGAAATGCTTTAGGATATGGACAATCTGTAACAACAGGAGTAGTAAGTGCAGTAAATAGAGAAGTAACAATTGATAACATAACTACAAAAATGATTCAAATAGATGCTGCTATAAATGGTGGAAATAGTGGTGGAGCTCTACTAAACAGTAAAGGTGAAGTAGTAGGAATAAACTCAGCAAAATACTCATCAGGTGGTTCTTCAACTTCAGCAAGTATTGAAGGTATGGGATTTGCTATACCAATTAGTGATGTAAAAGAATTAATAACATCTTTAATGAATGGTGAAGAAGATAAAAGTGATGCTACAATGGGTGTAGAAGGATACATGATCACAGAAGAACAAGCCAGTGCTTACAACATGCCTATGGGATTCTATATTTCTAAAATAATTGAAAATAGTGGAGCAGATAAAGCTAATCTTGAAATAGGTAATATTATAACTGAAATAGAAGGAAAGAAAGTAGAAAACTTCAGTGACCTAAAAAATGTTATCTATGATAAGAAAAAAGGAGATAAAGTAAAAATAAAAGTTAGTTACACAAGTGGAAGAAAATACAAAGAAAAAGAAGTAGAAGTAACTCTATCATAAAAGCGAAATAATCGCTTTTTTTTTAATTATCTATTGTAAGATAAATGTTTTTTGATATAATATTTTTAATTTCTACAAGGAGTGAGTTATTTGAAGTATAATTTTCCAATATTAGTCCTTGCTTCAATAACAGAATCTAATTTAATTAAAACAATAATAAGATTATAAAAAAATGAGGATAAGATACAAATTATTGATACAGTGTTATTATCAAAGATACTTATAAATTATAATCTTGATGAATCATATATAAAGCTGAATCAAAAATAAATTAAAAAAGAAATGATAAAAAGGAGATACTATGCATAATCCAATATATTTAGATAATAATGCAACAACTAGATGCGATGATGAAGTATATAAGGCACTCCTTCCATATTTAAAAAATGAATATGGAAATCCAAGCAGTATATATTCATTAGGAACAGACATAAAAGAAAAAATAAAAAATTCAAGAAAGAAAATTGCAGAGTTGATAAATGCAAATGAAGATGAAATAGTATTTACAAGTTGTGCAAGTGAGAGTAATGTTTCTGCTATCATGAGTGCAGTAAAAACAAATAAAAATAAAAGGCATATTATAGCGAGCCCTCTAGAACATGCTTCAATTATTGAGACACTAAAATATTTAGAAAAAAATGGCTATAGAGTAACTTATCTAAAAGTAGATGATAGAGGAAGAATAGACTTAAATGAGCTAGAGCAATCTATCTCAAAAGATACATTATTAATAACTATCATGATGGCAAATAATGAATTAGGTAATATTTATCCAATAAAAGAAATAGGTGATATTGCAAAGAAAAATAATATTTTATTTCATTGTGATTGTGTACAAGCACTAGGTAAAATAAAAATTGACGTAAATTTACAAAAAATAGACACATTATCATTATCAGGACACAAAATATATGCACCTAAAGGAATTGGAGTTTTATATATAAGAAAAAGCGTTCCATATATTCCATTAATATTTGGTCATCAAGAAAATGAAAGACGCGGGGGAACGGAAAATGTTCCATATATTGTAGGATTAGGAAAAGCAGTAGAGTTAATAAAAAATAATTATGATATAAACAAAAAAATTGAAAATCTACGAGATTATATGGAATTAGAAATAAAAAATAAAATAGAAGATATTCATATATATGGAGACATAGATAATAGACTACCTAATACATCTAGCATTGCTTTTAAAGGCGTGAATGCGGAAAATTTAATGCTTGTATTGGAATCTTTCAATATATTTGTATCAACTGGATCAGCTTGCAACTCAAAAAACAAAGCACCATCTCATGTTTTAATCGCTTGTCATGCTGATTTAAAAAACTATAGTCCAATAAGAATTAGTTTAGGAAAATATAATACTAAAGAAGAAATAGACATATTTGTAAAGAGATTAGAAAGTTCAGTAAATATGATAAGAAAAAGAACAAATATTCAATAAAAAAAGTTTGTTATTTATTAAAATATATAATTTATAGGAGAAAATAAAAATGGCAGTATTAATTAATTTTAAAATATGTGATAATGCAAAAGAATGTGGTGGAATTGGAGTATGCCCAACTAATGCATTATCTTGGGATGAAGAAAATAAAACAATAAAAATAGACAATGAAAAATGCATTTCATGTGGAGCTTGTGAAAGAGAATGTCCAATAGGTGCAATTATAGTAACTAAGACAGAAGAAGAGTATAAACGAAAAGAAGAAGAAATAAAAAATGATCCAAGAACCATAAAAGATTTATTTGTAGATAGATATGGTTCAGTAATCATTTCAGACTTTTTCAAAATAGAAGAAAAGGATATTAATGATAAAATAAAGAATAATAATCTTACTTTAATAGAGATATATAACCCCGATGAAGCAGAATGTTTGCTTAAATCTATTCCAATAAAAGACTTAACAAAAGGTCTACCAAAAGATACAATGTTTTACAAAATAGAAAGTAATCATTTACTAGAGAAATATAAAATAAATGAATTACCAGCCCTATTAGTATTTAAAAAAGAAAAATATCTTGGACATATAGAGGGATATTACACAATAGATAAAATAGATGAAGTGATAATAAAACTAAATAAAATAATTAATAATTAATAAAATGAGTGGAGGATAAAAAATGATTTTAATAAAGCAACCTGAAACTCAAAAAAGGGAGTTTAAAGAAAACAATATTATAAAAGTAGATGCAGGATACTTAAATTATTTTCTAAAAAGATATAAAAACATATTTTCACAAGATATTTATGAATATATGAATTCACTTATACATATGGAAAGCTATGTATTAAATAATAATATGATAGATTTAAGAGAAAGATTAATGGATATAGATATCTATCGAAATATAGCAGGATACAATATATATAATCATTTATACAATACTCTAGTAAGTCTAGATAACGAATCTTTAATAATAAATAAAGAAGATTTATCTATCAAAGCATCAATTATATTAAATAATAAAAATTACAATTTCTTAACATATCATTATAATCCAAATTTTTATATGAAAAAAAACCAAAATAGTAATATTATAAGTAAAGTTAATATATTGCTTTATAAAGAAGAAATTCTTGACGAATTAAATCAAATTATAATTTATTATGAATTTTTAGATAAATTAGGCATTAAAGAAACAGAATTTAAAACCGCTATTGGAATTGATGATGGAATATTCGGAATAGAAAAAAGATTTATAAAACAATATCCAGAGACTAATATAAATGTCTTAGTAAAAAAAGATGAATTAAAAATTTGAAAGGAGAAACCTATGAATAAAATAAGAACAAAAGAAGAATTAAAACAAGAATTAGAGCAGTGGAAAACAATGCTTTCCAGAGAGGTTTATTCATATTTAGAAGCTTTAATAAAACTAGATAATTATATTTTAAATAATAATCCAACTGCACCAATAAGAACGGGAAAATTGTTTGAAATAGATTCTTTCAAAAATCTTCCTGTTACCAATACAGCATTAATGCTGTTTAATCGTATATTAAATAAAAATACAATTACACCAACAATAAGAGAAAATCTATTAAATTTAGATATTTACAGAGATATTTCCACTTATAATATTTATTGGCATTTGCAAAGTATTTTTTCTTCTTATCAGCATAATAATATAATATTAGAAGATAACCGAAATCAAATAGATGGAATAAAACTAAATATACAAATAGATAATAATATAATCCCCGTCTTTTCTTATTTCTATTACTCAATGAAAGATAATAGACATAATCAAGAAAAAATAGATAGTATAGGAAAATTACTATTATTAAAGACAGAAGAATTATCTAAAGAAGAAAGAGAAAAAAATATACAAACAAAAGAAGAATTTTTAAATATTTTATTGAGTAATAATAATGGAAAAGAAAATAATCTTATAAGAGCAAAAAAAGAAGAAATTGATTCTTTAAAATCAAAAATAGAATTAACAGATAGGGACAAGGAACTAATAAAAATAAAAAACGAATATTATCAATATATTTTGGAGTCATTAAAATTAAGTGATTCTACCTATGAAGAAAAAACGTCATATCAACAAACAACTAAAATATTATTAAAAACTTATCCTGAAATCAAAGTAAGAGCATCTATAGATAAAATATAAGCATATTGTTTTATAAAAAGAAAGGGATTTTATTAATGAATAAAATAGAACTAAATTCAATAGAACAAACATCATATTGGTGGATAAATCGAATAAATATTTTTCTAAAAAATGAATATTTTATAGAAAAAGGAGAAAAAGAATTCTATAAGATATTTAAAGAATATATAAAAGAAGACTGGAGACATCTATATTTAGAGTTACAAAAGTACATAGCTTCAGATGTAAAACAATATTGTACAGAGGAAGAAGACTATAGTCAAGAAACTTGCTTAGGAGGACATAATAGATTAAAAGAAGAATTATCTATAATATTGAATAAAGAAATTCCAGATGTTAGAATACAAGAAAGAAATACCAAAGATATAGTAATATATACAAATAAAGATTGTTCTTATGTATGGTTTAGAAGTGGAGGAGAAGACCTCCTTCCATCAGAGTATAACAATAATTATATTTTAAGTGGAGATGAAGAATTATTAAAGTTTGACAGAACTCTTTTATCGACCATCTATGAATTATATAATATTAATCCAAATTTTGATTCTACTAAAACTTTAATTGACAATTATTACACAATCTATCAAGATCAGAGTGATAAAAAAATATGTAAAAAAGAGTTTTATGATAAAATCTATCAATCATTATTAAGAGCACAATATGATAGAATAATTGATGGAAATATTAATAGATGTTATGATTTAAATTTAAAATATTTAAATTTAAAAGAATTAGCAAATTATGAAGATATAGGAAGAAAATACGCAAATAAAGTCTTACAAATGAAAAAATAAAAGATTTACATTTTTTTAATAAACTGTAAATCTTTTTCATTTATATTCATATTCAAATATTTACGTCCCTCTAATAACCAATATTCATTTTCAACGTAATCTAAAGATTCAGAAACAATAAAACTAGTTTGAATAATATACATAGAAGCAAGAGACTTTAATAATAAAGGTAAATATTCTATTTCTAAATCATTAAGTGGATTAATACTATGATAATAATTTAAAAACTGATTCATTTTATAAATAGTAGAATTCCTATCATCGGTTAAGCATAATCCTAATAATAATGCAGTTATCTCAACAATTCTAGGTAAATAATTAAAAGCAGAAAAATCAATAATAGAAATATTGTTATTACTATCTAATAATAAATTAGCCTTAATAATATCTCCGTGAATATAACAATACTTAAATCTATTAAAATCAAGATTCATAAAAGAATGAATAATAGGCTGAATTATTTTTTTATCCTCTTCTAATAAAGATTCATTCTTTTTTTTATATTCTTTTAACAGATTTGTAACAGTCCATTCATCATAAAAAGTCTCTTTTATATTATAATCAATAGAATTAATTTTAGCTGCTATAAAAGCAACTTGCTTTAATTCATCATTATTTAACTCTTTTCCTAATTCCCAAAAACTCTTTCCAGAATATTCCATTACAAATAATCTTAATAAAGTATCTTGCACATTAATTTCATACAATAATTGATTATTAATAGAATAAATATTTGGAACAGGAACACCTTCTTTAATAGATTTACTAAGTATTGATATTAATCTATTACAAGAAGATAAGTCTCTTTCAGTGTTTAATATTTTTACTACATATTTATTATTATCAGTAAATAAAATATAATTAAAATCTTCATATCCTATTTCAATTAACTGATAACCAGTATATTTACCAAAACCATAATCTTTACATATCTTTCTTGAAATATAATCTATATCACTAATATTATTAATTCTATCATAAGAACTTTTATACTCCATAAGATCTCCTTTTTTCAATATATTATATCAAATAGATATCATTAGTGTAAATAAGTAATACTTATAACGATAATAATAAATATATATTATACTTATTTACATTTTTGCATTAATATATAGAAAAAGGAGAGAAAAGTATGAGTTTTGAAGAGCTAAAAGAGGAATTTATAAAAATAAAAAAAGAAGAGTTAGATTATATTAAGAATATATTAGAAATACGAAGTAAAAGATTATTATCAGAATATGAAAGATTAGAAATATATAGAACGATTATAAAATATCAAAACAAATTAGATGAATTAGTAAAAGAAATATTTTTAGACTTTAGAAATAATAAAACATCAAAACTTTACCAAAAAGACAAAAGTGAAGTAATTATTGAAATAGATTTAGATAAAAAAATAATAGGATTACTTAGTAATTATAGTGATTATTCAAAAGAAAAAACATTAAAAAGCTTGGGAATAAATCAAGAAAATTATAAATATGAATTTACTATACACAACATTTATTATAAATATCATGAATTAATTAATTTGGAAAATATTCATTTAATATTAGGAAATCAGCCATTTATGGATAAACATTTTTATTGTTATACTGGAAATATTTCTATAGATAATGTATATGATACTGACGACGATTATAATGAGGTTGGTTATTATGCACAATACAAAAATTTATTCTATAATATTAAATTAATATATGGGGAGACACAAGAATCTTTAGAGAAGAAACAGATAGAATTTGAACAAAACAGTGCTATATTAAATGAAAAAAAATATGTAAATAGTTATGAAGTAATAAATGTTTTCAGAGAAGAATTATTAAACAGTGAAAATAAATCAGTAAATGAATGTGTTAATAAGACTAAAAGAAGAATTATTAAATTAAATTATATTAGATCTCCTGAATATAAAGAAAAAGAACTATTAAATAAAATTAATAAATTATATAAACAAGTAAAAGGAACTATGATTAAAGAAGAAATACTATATAGCGGAAAATTTCTTAAATTATTTAAAGAAACATATGAATTACCAAATAAAAAAATAGTTGAAAAAGAGAAGATAGAAAGAAATAAAGGAAAAAAAGCAGTTATTGTTATTGCTGTTACAGAAGATAAATTTATTATTACTTTTCAAAATAGAGTAAAAGATAAAATACTTGCAGAATTTCCATCAGGATATATAGAAGAGAATGAAAAAGTATTGGAGGCAGCAAATAGAGAATTAAAAGAAGAAACAGGTTATATTTCAGATGATTTATTTATATTAGATGAAGCGTATCCAACACCTGGTTTAGATGATAATTCATATATATACATTGTACTAGCAAATAACTCTAAAAAAGAAGAAGAAGTAAAAGAAATAGGTACAGAGTTAGTAAAATATGGATTATTTACAATAGAAGAACTAGAATACTTAATTAATAATAATATAATGAATGGAGCAATGAATAAATTAGCTTATTATAATTTAATGAGTAGAATTTGTAATAAAAGAGATTTATACAAACCTAGAGAAGATATTGAATTTATAAAACAAAATAATAAAATCAAATTTATGCATTATAAATAATTTATGATATACTTCTATTAGGAAGGTATATATATGAATTTTAATAATGAAGTAAACAGATATCATACTAATAGTTTAAAATATGATTTTAAAAAAGACAAAAATAAGCCAGCAGATGTATTTCCTATGTGGGTTGCAGATATGGATTTTAGATGTTGTGAAGAAATATTAAATGACATGCATAAAAAAATAGATCATGGAGTATTTGGATATTCTAAAGAAGATATTGAGTATTTTAAAACAATAAAAAATTGGTATAAAAAGAATCATAATGTAGATTTAAAAAAAGAATGGTTAATTACTACACCAGGAGTAGTATTTGCTCTTTCAACAGCAGTTAAAACTTTAACGAATGAAAATGATTATGTATTAATAAATAATCCAGTTTATTATCCTTTCACAGAAGTAGTAGAAGACAATAATAGAAAAATAATAAGTAGTGACTTAATAATAAAAAATAATCATTATGAAATAGATTTTAATGATTTTGAAAAAAAGATAAAAGATTACAAAGTAAAATTATTTTTATTATGTTCCCCACATAATCCCGTAGGTAGGGTATGGACAAAAAATGAGATGGATAAAATTATTAAAATTTGTAAAAAGTATAATGTATTTATAGTAAGTGATGAGATACATAGTGATTTTATATGGAAGGGGAGACATATATGTTTATTAAATTATTCTGATTATCAAGATAATATTATTTTATGTACATCGCCTTCAAAAACATTTAATTTAGCAGGACTACAAGTATCAAATATATTTATTCCAAATTCAAAAGTAAGAGAAAAATTTCAATTAGAATTATGGAACACAGGATATAGTCTAATAAATATAATGGGATTAGTTGCTTGTAAATCAGCTTATGAAAAAGGGGAAAAATGGTTATATGAATGTAAAAAATATATATTAAATAATATAGATTATGTAGATGCTTTTTTAAAAGAAAGATTACCAAAAATAAAATTAGTATATCCAGAAGGGACTTATCTTCTATGGTTAGATTTTAATGAATTAAATTTAAGTGATGAAGAAATAGAAAACGTATTATTAAAGGAGGCTAAACTTTGGTTAGATAGTGGTAAAATGTTTGGAAAGTCTGGAAAAGGATTTCAAAGAATAAATATAGCTCTTCCAAAGGAAAAACTAAAACAAGC
>CAMOWA010000014.1 GCA_946628005.1 uncultured Caryophanales bacterium | reverse complement strand
TCCAATCAATGTCATTTGGTATACATATATAATATAGAAAGAAAAAACACTAAATAAAATAATTTAGTGCTTCTTTTTGCCTTAATAAAATTTCTATACTGCAATCAAGATATGCAAAATATTTTTTACCTCTTTGCCTTATGTGTATAACCTTATAATCAGTATTGAACTTTTTATTAAAATCTTCTATTTCTTGTTCATTTAGTATTCTTGTTTGGTACATTATAATCCCTCCTTTCGGCGATATAATATAACAATAAAAATATAAGTGCAAATGACCATTTTTTAAAATTCAGATACATTTTATACGCAAAATTGTAAAATAATGCGTGATATTTACGTTTTTTGTGCAAGAATGCGTCTAAAAATGCAAATTTGTACTATTTTTATTTTTTTTGCAAAAAGAAAAAACTAGGGAAAAATCCCTAGTTTGTTACTGACCATGTGTTTACTTCTGCTACTATACGATCAACAAAAGAATTACCTTTTAATTTTTTATAAATAGCATATGAAAGCATAATTGATTCTTTTTCATATAATGATATTTTTTTCTCTTCTTTATGTAATAAATAAAACGATAAAATATCGTTTCTAAGTGAGCATTTTGTGGCTTCACGATAATTTTTTATAAATGCTAAAGAGCTTCCTAATATTCCTGATAAAAATATTATTTGTACCCAATACTCTTTAATGAATTGTAATATTGTCATTTTTTTCTCCCCTATTATTTTATTTTTTATTAATTAGATTTTGTATATTCTATTACAACAAAACTATCTTCATTGAATGTTGTTGTATTTCCTTTTAAAATAGTTATTTGAGACGATGATACTTGAACTCCCATTTGATTGTCTGCACTAGAATTAGATACCTTAGGAATAGGATATTGTGTTGTATTGTTATTATATGTATTGATTCCCATACCATAAATATTAATTACAGTGCCTAGATTAGTAATATCGTGATCTACACTAATATTCCCACTATCGACTGCTCCTATAGAAATAACTTTTCTATAAATGATTTTCCCATCAATCCATGTTCCTATTGGTCTTTCATCTGTTGAATAGGTATTAGAAATATCTACACCATTTACTTCCAAACTATTACTATATTTTGGAAAGCAATTGACTCCGACAGAAGATTTGTTTTTGCTATAAAAAACCAAAGGAATTCCTCTTGCAAGTGTCAAATTATATGTCATACTTCCAATTAAATCTTCTATTAAAACTTGAATATCCCATGAATAATCATTATCCAACGTTAAAACAGATGTTATGTTATCACTAAGAATAACATAATTAGAATATGACTGTTCTGATGTCTTTTTATATCTAACTTTTATTGATATCTGGTTTAAACTGTCTAAACTAGAATAATTGGCATCAACTGTAATGTCTGTTTGTGAATAGAAATTATCATGCCTAGCCAGAATTATTATACCATTTGGTATTACCCAATCTAAAATATTAATAGTTACAGAATGAGTAGTAGAAAAACCTCTACTATCAGTCAAAATTACTTCTGCTGTTGTATCACTTGAAAGATTTAACGTTCCTGTTTCAATAGATCCTCCTGTACCTCTAAGTGATCCTTCATACTCAACTCCATCAATAATTGCTTTTAAACTGCTTAAAGATGATCCTTTTTTGGAATCTGTATTAGTAACATATATTTGCAAGTGAGAATTATTTCTAATAATTTTTGTATTATCACCTGTTATTGCTACTGTCGTTGGATTAATATCTTGATATGCATGGTTAAATGTAGGATTTGCATTTACAACATTTGCTTTGTATGCACAAGTTTTGGCAGAACTAATATACGACTTAGATCCATTTACCAATTTGTAGGTCCTAACCTTAATATTATTTTCATAATATTTTTCATTTGGAATTAATTCATAAATATTATCTGCAATTAATGATGTATCAAAGGTAACATTATCTCTTATTCCATCTCCAACCAAATATTCAACATTATTATAAATAAAATATACTTCATGTAAAAAATCGCTTGATTTACGATTCATATGGATTGTAATTTCATCTTCAAGATTAAAATTAGGAGTATTTTGTGGCCATGTGTTAATTGATGGTTGAGATGCTCTTGGAATAGTTGGTAAAAATATTCTATTACCACTACCTGATGTAGAAAACCAAAAGTCAATTCCATGATATTTATTATAAACGTGAGCAGATAAACCAATTTCTGCTGTTCCATCATCATTATGATTTTGCCAAAAACCACCTGATAAAATGGTTTCATTTTCAAAAGTCCAAACACTACCACCTTCATAAGCAGCAGCACCTGTTAATTCAAATTTAAATCCACTTCCTGCACAGGATCCTGAATTTACTACTGATGTCAATCTTGTGTATACAGGTGTTTTATTATTTGAAGTATCCTGACTACCAATATAAGCATCAATATAAAACGTACATTTAAATCCAGATGACAAAGATATCTGATGAGAAGCAACATTCTGCCAGTTACCATTTAATGTTATATTAGCCATTATACATCACTCCCAACTGGAACAAGCCCCATTCCTACGTTATCAATTTGATTGTTAGAGTCATATGTAGTTATTGGAAGATATCTAAATCTGTTTAACATTGTTACTTCTTCTTCTATTACTGACTTTTTCTGATGAAATTCATCTCTATCAACCCAATATATTTTGCTATCATTTCTATCATATCCAGCAAAACCAACTTCATTATTAATTTTTATATATGAATTATCTTGACCATACATTTTAAGGCCATTTTTGTTCAATTCAGCAATTAAATTATTTGCTTCATCATATACTTCTAAAATTCCATTTTGATTTAAAGATGATCCTAATTTTAGTGTCCCACCTTTTATTAAATCTGCTGTTAATCCTATGACATTGATTTTATCCATGTTCAATTTGTTATCAATAGTCCAGGCACTTTTGAAAGGCCCATTTATCCCTGATTGTGAAAATCCTATTCCACCAGAGTTTATCATAAGAACATTGGTAGCTTGCTCTTTAGGTAGAGTATCAACAAATAATAATTTATCTCCTTCAAATATTCCATAACTAGATCCTAATACTGACCATATTTTATTATTTGCTTCTGCTAGTTCATCACTTAAAACAACTTTTAATACATTAGTTGATTCTTCTACCTTATAATCAACTGTTGTAGATATATCATTTCGTAAATTATCTAACTTCTTTTTAAAATTTCCAAATTCTAATTCTATGTATTTTTTTGAAATAACATCATAATCAAAAGATATTAAATGAGTAATTATATTAATATCTAAACGTTCGTCTATTACTTCAACTGTATCTCCGACATCACTTATCTTTTCTAAGTTAGCTTTTAAAGTATAGTTTATTTTTGGTATATAATGATTATTAACATATATTTGAGCTTGATTTCTCAAATCTATAATCAAAGCTTCTTCGTATGCCTCTTCATTTATATTTCCTTCGGAATCTTTATAATCATCTTCATTTACATTTTGTTCAAAAGACACTTTTTTTGTAAAAGGAATTTGATATTGTACTGTTGAAAAAACATATTTTTCTGGTAATAATAAGCCGTCTTTACCAACTGGCATTAGTTTAGTAACAACATCATCCCAATTTTCTGTAGAAGATATATCTTTTAAATTCTTTTTATATCTAATAGTAACACCATTATCTTGGCCTATAGATGATCTGATTTGTACATCATAGTTATTTCTAACTAAATGTCCTCCCCATCTTTCTAAAACCACATTAAAAGCCTCAAACAAAGAACTTCTTACACACCTATAAGAATTAATTCCAGGAACATTAGATAATGTTGTAAATGGACTTAAATCACTTGTTGCATTATTTAAATGATCTAATGCATCATTACAATTTTTGTCAACAACATATGAATCTTCAATTAAATAATTATTAGAATCATAAAAAACATGATTAGCTCTAATTTTGATTTTATGTTTTGATATTTCTGGATTAATAATACGAAAAGCTTGCTCACCTTGAGGAGTAGGACAGACTAATATCTTGTTTGTTACTAAATCTTCTACATATGACAAGTCTGTTTCTATATCTAAATAAAAAGAGCCATTATCCTCTTTGTGAATAATGGCTTTTTTAGGTCTAATTATTTTATCTCCATTGGAAGAAAAAATATGATCAGTCTCTGAAAAAAGCTTAATCATATTATCACTACCTTTCTTTTAATGCTTCCTCTACAGCAGCTCTCCAAATTGGTGGAACTTGCTCAATAGTTCTTTTTCCTTCTTTAATTAATTTAACGTATATCTGTACCATTAAACCATCCCTCCTAATAGTTCTCCTACTACTTCTCCTAAATCATTTAAAGCAGTTATTACCTGTGTTTCAAATGATGGGATTGTATCATCATAAGTAAGCCAACTTAATGGATCTGCTGCAATCATCTCTTCTGTTATTTCTTTAGAATCTACTCTGAACTCATTTTCATTGTAAACAAAAAGGACCTCTTCGGATCCTTCTTCTGTTTCTCTATGTTCTTCTCGAATAAATTCTCTAATAAAAACAACTGCACTTCCATCAGATTGCAGTTGATACAGATATGGTCCCTGTGCTGTTGGGAACTCTGCTATTCTTTGCTTCATTTGATATTACCTCCTTTGCCACTCTTAATGAGCGACTCATTTTTACTTTTTTTCTATATTTATAACTATCGGTATATTTAAAATATCCATAATAAGAAACCACTTTATGAGCTTCTTCTAATGTCATTGTATCTTTTCCTTTAACTTGATTGAAAACCCTATTAGCTGGCTTAAATATTCTTTTTCTAACAGTTGTATAATCAGAATATATTTTATATCCCATCATATCAATCGGCCTACTATCAATGGGAAATAATTGATAATCTAGTTTTAATTTTAAATCAAAGAATTTATTAAGATACTTTTCAAGCTCAATAGCAGCCTTTTTGACGTGTTTTTTATTACTTCCGATAAGAATTACGTCATCCATATAAAACAAAGCATGGTGAACTAAATTATATCGTTTTCCACGTCTATTTACATATAACATTTCAGTAACATAATGATAAGGATATGACATTATATAATTAGCCATATACTGGCAAAAATATGATCCAATACATAATCCTACGTCTCCATATGTATCAATTAATGTATATGCTAAATAAAGTATATCTTTATTTTTGATATCTCTATTTAATAATCTTTTTGCAATCCTGTGATTAACACTAGGATAAAACTGTTTAACATCGCCTTTGAAAAACCATGTACACTTTTTAGGATTAGTCCGAATCCAGGACTCAATAGCTTGCTTTCCAAATAACTGACCTTTGTTTGGAAGACTAGCACATTGATAATGGCCTATTTTAGCATCAAACATCTCTTTTAATGCATTTACTACTACATAATCATAACATTGTTGTTTCATGCTAGCAGAGCCTATTACACGAGTCTTTTTAGATCCTTTATCAATTATAGTATTATAATTAATTTTTCTTAATCTAATAGATCTATTTTTGATTTCTAAATACATTTCATGAGCAATATAATTAACTAATGGATAAAGCCTTTCTTTATTGTTAATTGCATAATTATATAACCGATATCCAATTGTCTTAATATTAGATACTTCTCTAAAATTATGCTGATATTCCCACTTCATTAAATATTCTGCAAGAAAAAAGATGGTTTTCTTTTCTTTCCATCTTGATTTTCTTGTAGGTGATCCACCTAAACAATCAAAAACAGATTTTCTTACAAACTCTTCTGTTAGTTCAAAATTACTTAAATATCTTTTCATATGACACCTCTCAAGATATCAGGGGCTTTCGGACTTTACTACTAACCCCACATTATATCCATTAACATATAACGTCTCTAATCGTTCTCTTGATGTGCTTTGTAGAACTTTCAAGTTGGTGTTTCAATCTTAAATTTTAGCTATGCTAAATGAGATAGATTTACATCTATGTCCTTCTTAGGTACGGCCCTGAAAATTTAACTCATATTAATTATATCTTGAGGTACGAGCGAGGATATTCCAATTACCATTTGATATTCCATTATTCGTATTGAGACAGGACAAGCCAGCATTACCATTATTATTCAGATTGCCGAGCCACAAGCAAAAAACCTCTTTTTCGGGTCCTCATTTAATATTATAGCATACTTTTAATTAATTAGGGGGGAATCCCCTCTTGGCAAGGCCAATTCACCCCCTTACACCATTTGTTGAGAGACGAGCGAGGATAAACCAATCACCACTTGACATTCCAATATACGCATTGAGACAGGACAAGCCAGCATTACCAAGATTATTCAGAAAGCCGAGCCACAAGCATTCCCTTTGACCACTTGCTGCATTATCCACATATAATCCATCTGCAAATCCTGTAGAAGTTCCTGATCCACTTTGACCTGCTTCTGTAGGTACCATTAAACCATTAGTAATATCATAATCGTATCTAGTTATGTAATTCCATGTGTTTAATGTAGTTGGTTGAATTGATAAAGAGGACTTTGTATATGTATCTTTAATAGTTGCAACAGTTCCACTTAGTTTTGTTGCATTATTCATAACATAAACCTCTCTCTTTCCTGTATCATCTACAATATCTAATATTGCATTACCAGCAACTTCATAACCTCCTACAGCTATTTCTATACCATTAAATACCATACCATGCTTTCCGTTAGTATTATTTACTGGTGAACCATATCTACCTCTTACATACTTACTATAACCACTTCTTTCGTGCATTGTAGAAACATATGTAGTTGAAGTAGTGTTAAAGTTAGCATGATCAAGAATTAAAGCTGTATGATCTGTATCTACAGTTTCTTTAGCTATTACTCTAGCACATTTACAAATATTGTGCATATATTTATT
The DNA here is from genome assembly GCA_946628005.1 of uncultured Caryophanales bacterium. Lineage (GTDB taxonomy): Bacteria > Bacillota_I > Bacilli_A > RF39 > UBA660 > UBA3789. Next base: position 28,555 of record CAMOWA010000014.1, on the reverse strand, counting down.
AATACGATCGTTATTAGTAGCAGTACCTCTATCACCAACAGAAACACAACTTAATAAATCAATATTAGCTGCTTGTGCATTAGTTAATACAACTCTATGTACATCAGTTTCAGCAGTCGCTACAGCATATTGATAACTGTTTGATGTATTTCCAGCCATAATTGATTGAGTGTTTCTTGTTCCAAACTTTAACCAAAAATCTCTCATAATGAAACCGTATTCAGACATTAAAGCTGCTGAATAATAATTTCCTCTAGTATGGAATATATTAATACAATTAGTATAATTCATATTGTGATCTGCATTCTCATCTCCTGCAGAACTACCAGTTAAATGACACGCTGGATCTAACCCTGCAGCACTTCTTACTTTATTATTTCCATCATATCCTGCAACATATTTTGCAATAATGAAATATGGTTTAAAGTTTCCATTTTTATCTTTTCCTAAATCAATAAGAGTATATCCATCTCTTGGAATCCATGACATAGAGTATTCCATTTTCCCTGAACTATTTATTCCATATTTTTCATATCTTGAAAAATGTACAGTTCCAACATCAGGAGTATAAGTTACTCCATCAATTGTAACATCTTGTATTTCTGAAGGAGTCTCACCATAATTAGACATTCCTTTTAATGCTGTAATGATATCTTCCCCATTAATATTAATGTAATTACAATCAATTGAGTCAAATATTTTAGGATAATTATTTACTTCTGCAACTGAATCAGTTCCAGGAGTGATACTTAATCCTACATTATCATATAATTTAGTACAACTAGAACTATTGTTAGTTGCGAATAAATCCCATTCAACACCATATTCGCCTTCTGTAACTAACATAGCTCTCATCATTGTTAGAAAATCTTTTATTTTAGTTGGATTTGTTCCGTCAAACAAAAATCCATTTATGTTGGCAATGTTATTATTTATTTCTGATAAATCAACTATTCCACTTAACACATCCCATGTCGTTCCATTCCAAGCAACATTATCTCCTGCTTTTATGCCATGTGTACTATCAGCATTTTTAATATCATAAACATCTCCTACTGTTAATCCTGTTGTTGGTAAATTGCTATAATTTTGTACAGATCCTTTGTATTTATACACTGACGATACTTTGGCATCAATTTCACTTTTTGTATATACATCCGATGTATTTGCTTTTGCATTTAATAAAGTATTAGCTTCTGATTTAGAATATGTTTCACTTTTATTTGCTTTACTATTTTTTAAATCACTAATATCCTGTTTAACTCCTGAATCATCATATGGAGTCCCAGAACAAAACACTTTGAATTTGTATCTGTTTTGAAGATCATACATTCTTACTTTAAAATTCCCTGCCATTTATTACTCCCCCTCTTCTTCTGGTCTTGTAATATCCCAATCTATTTTTAATAATCCTTTAAAAGGAGTATACACTTGACTTTCACTGAAAGCGATTTGTAAATCATAATAATAAGTCTTATATTCTAAATCCACTGTATCAGATGGATCTACTGTAACTGAATAAGTTCTTGTTCCATCTTCTGCTGTTGAAACTTTAACAATTCCATCACCTAATGATTTTTGAAAAATATATTCATCATCGTTGGGATCTTTTTTGCATGAAAAGAAAGCAGAAGACAAATCAGCTTCGGCACCTATAACATCAAACTTAAAATCAAGAGTATCTCCTCTATTCATATATATATTATCGTATTCCATTTTATTTCCTCCTCTATATCCATCTTGAATAGTTTTTAATATCTATTTCTGATATTGTTCCAGTCCAAGAAATGGTATTAATTCCTTTTTTTAAATATAAATTTTCATAATTTCCAGTTGCTTTTCGATTCATTAAAACTTTAGTTGATGGATTATAAGCTTCTAATTTATCTGTATCTATCTCTATCGTTTCATTATCTAATGTTAAAACAATCACTTCTTCTTCATTCAAAGATAAATTTATAGTTCCATCACCTGTTATTGTAATAATTGGTTTAGAATAAACATTACCATTGTTTTTAATAGACAATTCATTTTCTGATAAATTATTAAATACCTTCTTTTCTTCAATTGTGGAAAACTTAAAAGGTTGACAATGAAATGTTATTTTTGCTTTCCTAAATTTTAATAGTTCCTCAAAGTCAATTTTATTTAAAAGTGAAAATTTATAATATTTATCTGGCTCGTTAGAAAATGTTATTATTCCATCTTGATTAAAAAAAGTTATTATTTCGTCAAGATCATATAAACCAAATAAACCAATTTCAAGTTCCTTATCATATGCACTATAACCCAGAGTAGTAATAATATCTCCATCTCTGCCATCAATCTCTTCTATCGTTGCTCTTTTACTTGGCTTTGATATATCTGGAAGTTTACTGATATATAATCCTGTTAATTCTAACGAATTTTTATTATTAATTGTTACATAATATCTCATAAAAACCTCCTAACTATATATTTCATCTGTTACTTTTTTAATAACAAATTTACCAACTCGATCTTCATCTAGTTCCACTGTCATTCCAGCTAGTGCCTCTTTAACTGCTTGGGCTAACATATTGTAATTAGATTCATAAGTTACATTTGGATTAATTACTGGATTAATTGAATTTTTAACACTTGTATTTAATCCTTTCATAGCCATATCAACATTAGATAAAACAGAATCAAATGATAAACCATTTGACATTGTGCTAGATAAATCATCAACTGCACTTTGAACTAAATGGGTACTCTTTTTAATTCCAGATGCTAATCCTTCAACAAAGTCTGGCATCCATTCTTCATAATCTCTCAATGGTCCTACATCTGGCCTAGAGAAGTGTAAGAAATTTTTAATCTTATTAGCTATACCTTTTACAGCATCACCAACTTTTCCAATCATACCTTTTATACCATTAACTAATCCCTGAATCATATCTTTACCCCAATTAACCATTTGACCAGGAAGATTTTTAATTCCATTTATTATAGTTGAAACTACATTTCCGATAGTTGATCCTAATGTTCCTAGCATAGATGAAATACCTTTAATTAACGTGGCAATTACTTCTCCACCTCTTTCTAGATATTGAGGTAATGCTTTAATTAAACCATTAATTATAGCCATTGTAATTTTAGGAATCATTGCTACTAATTTAGGAAGAGATACTATTAATCCGTTAATTAAAGCAATCATTATTTCGATTGCAGCATTAATAATTAATGGTAAATTTTCTATTAATACTTCTACTATTGTTTCAATAATTGTTGGTAGCATATCTATCAACATAGGGATTGCATCTACTATACCTTGAATTAAACTGATTAATAATTGGATTCCAGCTTCAATAATCTGTGGAAGATTATCTAATAATGTTTGAACAATAGTCATAATACAATCAATTATCGTTGGAATAAGAGTTGGTATGCTTTCTGCTATTCCTTTAGCAAGTGCTACTATCAAAGTTAATCCTGCTTGAATTATCTTAGGTAGATTAGTAGCTATGAACTCTACAGCTTTATTAATTAACATGGTAATAGTTTGTTGTAAGCCATCAGTATTTTGAGTTAACAAATTTAATAAACTATCAATCATATTAGTGATTGCATCTAACAACTGTGGTATTAACGTAACTAACATTGTTCCTATTTGTGGTACTAGTGTTTCTACTAAAGAAACAATTCCATTTAAAATATTTGGAGCCAATTTAGTTATTGCATCACCTATATTTTTTAAAACATTAGAAATAGATTCTGCAAGTGCTTCTGGACTACCACTGCCATTCAAGAAATTGTCAAATGCTGCTTTCATAGCACTTACTGATCCACTAATTGTTTTTTCTGCTTCTTGAGCAGTTGTACCAGTAACACCTAAATTTTCTTGAATAGCATGAATTGCATTATAAACATCATTAAGATTTGAAATGTCATATTGTACTCCAGTTAATTTTTCTGCATCAGAAAGCAGTCTTTCCATTTCAGATTTTGTTCCACCATATCCTAATTTTAGATTATCTAACATAGTGTAATTTTGCTTAGCAAATCCTTGATATGCATTTTGAATAGACTGCATATCTGTACCAAACTTATTAGCATTATCAGACATATCTTTAAAAGCCATATCTGCTGTTTTAGCTGCTTCTTCTGTATTTCCTCCTACTGATTGTAATAAAGAAGCTGCAAATGATGTAACGCCTTCCATATATTCATTGGCTGATACACCTGCTGTCTTATATGCTTGCTCTGCATTTTGTATTACTGTTTTTGCACTATCACCAAAAAGAGTTTCTACACCTCCAATAGATTGTTCTAATGAGGAATAAGACTTGACTCCTGCTGCAACAATTCCAGCTAATGCACCACCGACAACTGCACTTACTTCGGCCATTTTTTTTGCTACTGTTGCTGCTACATCTCCAACTTTTTTTAATCCTTCCTTTAAACCATCTAAATTTATTCCTGAAGATGTTTTCAATTCTTTATTTAGCTTATTAAGAGCAGATTCGCTTTTGGCTATTTCTACACTTAAAGCTCGATAGTTTTCTTTTTGTTCATCGGTTAGAGAATTATAGTTTCCCATTTGCCTTTGAGCTTCTTTTAAAGTATTCAATCTTTCAGTAGTTGCTGCAATGTTCTTTTTTAAAACATCTTGTTTTTGTGCCAATAATTCAGTATTTTTAGGATCTAATTTTAATGCTTGATTTAAAGATTTTAATTCAGTATTGGTTTTATATACAACACTGTCTACATCTTTCAAAGCATTTTGTAATTTAGTAGTATTACCACCAATTTCAATAGTAATACCTTTAATATTTTTTGATGCCATATAATCCTCCTTCTTTTGAATACTAAAAAAACTACCCTAATGAGTAGTTTTTGTACTACTCAAAAGAGTAGTTCTTTTTATGCAGATGGAGTTTTTTCATAAACAGATTCAAAGAATGCATCATATGCAGTCTTATTAGCAACTGTTGGAGCTAATTCTGTCTTAACTTGTCCATCTGTAGGTCTTGCAGATGCAGTTATATTTAAAGTTTCAGTAACAGGCTCTTTTGACTTTTCTCTAGTTTTAGAAGCTACAGAAGGTCTTGAAGCATTAACATTATAATACCAATACTTTCTATTTTCAGCATCTCCATCAATTTGGAATCCTAAAGCAAAATCATTTACTTTATCATCTTTATTTTCAAATAATGCACCATTTGCATCAGTAGTAAGTCCTAGAATTTTTGTTTTAAATTCATCTGGCACTAATGCAAGTTCCAAAGATCCAGAATAACCATCATTGCCTCTATCTTTAAAATAAGATGTATTATCTGCATGAAAATCAACTTCTTCTCCTGATGGATCCAAAGTTAAAGTTACTGCTCCTGGAATAGCAAATACTGTGTCATATGTAATTTCATTATTTGCACCATAAATAATCTTAGCAATATGAACATTACTAAGACCAAACTTTACTTTATTCATAATTTCCTCCTATATTTCATAATAATTGTGATATATTTTTTCATCACTATCCCATACTTCATCACCAATATCGTATGGAATATTGTTAGAATCTAATAGTTCTTCAAGTTTTTTCTGTAATGCAATATCTTTTTTAATGGTTACCATTTCTATTTCAAAACTATAATCTCTATAATAAGTTTTCCCATCTGCTTTGAAAGTATCTTCTGGAATCTCTCTATAAGCAATAAATGGTGGCTCTATATTCTTATTTGTAGCGAAATGATCATATGCTACAGGTATTTCTAATTGACATAATAAATCGTATATTTTTTTATGCATTTTGTATTACCTCTTCTACCTTTCTCTCATATTCATTAATACAAGTATCTTCTACTGGCTTAATATGCACATTAGGTTTAGTGATTCCACCATTCCTGGTTAAATGTGGCTTTTCCAATAGATGTGTTAATTGATAATCAGTTGCATTGTGAATAATAACATTAACTGATCCAAAACTCTTTTCTGTTTTAGTTCTCCATCCTTTGGCATATTTACCTTTATGGGATGTCTTTTTTTTATTAACTGGTGATGTCTTTTTCAGAGTAGAAGCACCTTTTTTAGCTACTTCTACTGCTGAATCTTCTATTCCTTCCTGAATATCTTTAGAATAATCATCCAGAATAGATACGACATCTAAAATGCTATTATTATTCATTTATACCAATTTGTCTTTCACAAACTAAAACAATATCATTTTTGTTTTTAGGATCAACAGTTCTTATTATTTTATATCTCTTATCATTCCAAAATAATTCTTCCTCATCGTGATAATTTAGTCTTTTTATAACAAATTCCACTGATGGAGAAAGCCCTATTTGAGTAGCATTATAAAATTCATTTGTTCTAACACTTTGCTTTTTTGCATAGCATTTAAAACGTGTTTCAAAATTAGATGATATATTATTACCTATATCATCTAATTCAACACTTCTACGCATTAGATAAATAATTTCAGTGTACTCCATCTTCAACCTCACTGATTTCTGGATTAGAATGATATTCATTATAATGTCTCAATGCATCTTTTTGAGATAAATAACTGTTAGCATACATTTCGCTATTACCTACATCTAAGTTAGATAATACATATGTATTAATTGCTTGACGAACTAAAGGATCTACTTCTTTATCTAAAAAGCTATCGGCTATGCCAACAGCTTTTAAATCTTTTTTCGCTGCTGCGATAAGATTTTTTATTGTATCATCAAACTCATCATGGTTAATACCTTGAGCTTTTTTTATATCTTCTAGCATAGCCTACTCATACCTTCTTTCTAACAATTAAGCAGATGGTAAATTAGCAGTTGTACCTTTTTTGAAGTATCCTGGTTTTGGTTTACCATCATAGATAGCATAAGCACCATAAGTTACTTTTCTACCTTTAACAGTTCTTTCTTTATCAAGTCTTACAGGAGTATTTTCATTTAAGATATAATATCTTGCATTTCCTGCAAGGATATCTTTTTCTTTTAAATATGGATCAACTTCTACATTAAATCCACTTACTTTTGGAAGACCAGCTAAATATGGATAATTTCCATTATTATCTTTGTAAGAAATAATATCTAAATTAACAGCTGATGAAATATATACATTAGCACCAATTTTAGCATCTTCTGATAATGCTCCATATGTATTTAATACACGTGCAATTGAATCATCTCCTGTTTGTACTGGAGTTTCTCCATAGATTGCACCAGTTGGCATATTAGATCCTGTACCATAAATAGTAGCAGTGATTAAAGTTTTAGCCATTTTATTGAATAATTCATCAATGATAAAGTCAATAAATGAATCAACAGCCATTTCCTCTAATTTCCATGTAATAACTACATCTTTAGCTAACTCCCAACCAGTTAATTGAAGGTTTTTATATTCTTGACCTTCGTTCTTAGTTTCAGTTGTTTCAGCATACCAATTAGCATCATCTGCTTCAAATAAGTATGGTAAATCAACATTACCTTGAACAGCTAATTTTCTAATGTCTCTAAAGAATGGTGAAGCCTTTTCCATTAACTCCATTAATTCCATTCTGACACTTGTTGGAATAAATAATCCACCATTATTAATTCCTTGTGTATCTGCATCAGAAGCTACAAATTCTGTTGCAGTTGTAGTAATGGCATCTCCTAAAGCTCTTTTTTCTTCTGCAGTGAATTTATCATCTGATAAACCCATTACTTTTTTAGCCCAAGCAGTACGATACTCTGGACTAGATAAATTATACTTTCTTTCTTCGTTCATATTCTTTTCCTCCATTTTTTTTGCTTTTACTGCTGATTTTTCTTCTACAGCAGAAGCTTTTTTTTCATTTTCATTATGTTCTGAAATTAATTCAGACTCTTCTGTTAGAGCAGTTGCTTCTTGATCTAACGAATCAACTTCTTTTTCTAATTCTTCAACTTTGTTGACATCTTCAACTGTTTCCAATTCAGATCTAATTTCAGTCTTACGTTTATCTATTTCAGCCTTACGTTGCTCTATTTCTTGTAATCTATTCATATAGACCTCCTCATATTTTTTAGTTCTTTTTGGCCTCCTAAATTCCATCTAAAAATACTTCTCCAAGTATTTATTAAAACGACTTAGTTAGTCTCCACCAACAAAAAAGGAACTCTCCAGTTCCTTTCCCATAATCGTATTAACCTAATTTTGACATTAGTCTTTCTTTTGCCTTTTTTAAGGCTTCTTTAGCTTCATATTCTTTTCTAAGTTCAGCTCTTCTCTTTAAGAAATCATCAGATATATTTCTAGCAACAGATACATCAGTTCCATTATAAAATGGTTGATCTACTACAGATACATCAAATAATTTACCAATTTTGGTAATTGTTCTTGTATCTGACTCATAATCATACTCATCTTCTTCTACAGTGAAACCAAAACTTTGCTTATCAATCAATTGTGTTTTAATTGCATTAAATATATTTCTATGATCTGATATATCTTCTTGTAAAAATGCATCAATACTTAAACCAGTCCCATCTGTATCAAGTTTTAATGATTTATTTCTTGTTCTTGCCAATATAATAAAACTATCATTATGATTATATCTCAAAACAACATCTGACATATCAGCTTCATCAAAAGCAGTTGGAGCAATAACTTCTGTATATCCATAATATGTTTCTGGACTATTAAAAACTACTGCATATCCTTTTATTTCCATTTTATTGTCTTCTGCTTCTGATGCTCTTAATTGAATATCTAGTTTTCTAATTTCCTTCTCCTTCATTTTCTTCATCTCCCTCCTCATTTTCATCATTAGAATCATCAATATTATTATTTTGCTGATGATTCTGATCAATTAATATCTTTTGGCCTTCTCCATCTGGAAGAGGAGCCATATTAAACACTTCTCTTAACTCGTCAACATAAAAGATATTACCTCCATATCTTAATATTTCAATTTTTGTCTTATTAGAAGCATATTGTAATCTATTACTCTCAAATATTATTTCATGACCATAATTCTTTTCTGTTGGAGTGAAAATCTTGTCAGTAAATTCTAATGACATTTGAATACCAATTGGCTCTAATACAGACTCATAAAAAGCATTCCATTCATCTTCATTGTATTTTGATTGAATAATGTTTTCATTTAAACCAAAATAAGAAAGTATCTTATTATCAATACTTTTTGCTTGTTCTGCTGTCGCTACTGTCGGCTTTAACTCAACAGGATCGAAAGTTGTTGTTGCATCTAATCCACCAATACCAGTAGTATTATCTGCATCCATAAAATCTTTAACAAATTGGTCTCTCATCTTTTTTACATCTTCTGGTTTTAAAATTGACTTAGTTGATTTTAAAATACCTCTAATGCTTTGAGTAGTTTTTATTGCGTTTATGATACCTTCATCTAATACGTGTTTAAATGAAAGTACTTTTACCAATGGTCTTTGACTACCTCCGACCAGTCCATCTAAATCATTGAATCTAGTTAAATGAATACAATCTGAATAAGGCACAAATCTTTCTTTTTTTCTTCCAAATTTGAATTTAACCCATATTTTACCTTGATATTCATAAAATTTACCTTCACTAAAATCTAATGGATATAATCCTGTTAGTTTATAGTTTTCATCTCGTTGAACATATATAATAGAATCGTTATAAAAAAACAAATTTGAAACAACTTGATAATAGAATTTATATGCATTTTGTAATTCATTTGGCTTTTTAGCAACATAATTTGAAATTTTATCCTGTTCTCTTCTTTTCTTTCCAGCAAAATCACTTAAATGTACAGGATGCATTTTTGCTGCATTTCTAGCAATCGTATCAACACAAGTTATTACATCTGGATCATTTACAAAATCTCCGTTGTATCTTGTAAAAACTGCTTTTCTACCATCAATAATCTCTATTTCTGTTGAAGTAGAAGGTTGCTTTGTATTAGAATTATTACCAAATATATTCTTAAAAATACTTCTCCATTCCATATTAAACCTCCTCATTAATATAATTTAAAAATTCTTGTTGCTTATTTACATACAGCACATAAGCATCCATTAAACTTGCAGCACCATCAATTCTTTGACGTGCTTTTTCTTTTGATAACATAATATTTTCGTTATCATCAACTTTTACAACAACATTTGATAAATTCCATTTTAGAATCGGATTATTGTTGTAATTTATTTTTTTATCCATTAAATCTGCTTTCATTTGTTTTAATGGAGCAGATTCTGTTTTATATCCTTGTCTTATTTCTACCATATCAAAACCATTTTCTATCATTTCATCACACCAAAATTGTGCATTCCACGAATCATATCCTACCCACAATGGTCTTAAATCAAATTCTTGAACTTGCTCCAAAAACCATAGTGTTACATCATGATAGTCGATTTTTGATGTTCCTGATAATCTTACTAATCCTGCTGCTAACCATTTATCATATGGAATTTTATCTTCAATTACTTTTTTTTCTAGTAAATTAGTAGGAATCCAATACATTTGCTTAACTCTTATTTCGCCTTTTACTACTCCAAGTATTGTTGCAGAAGTTAAGTCAGTTGTACTGGATAAATCACATCCTCCAATACAATAACTATCTTTCCATTCTTTATATACTTTTTCATTATTAAGATCATCAAAAGTTAGCCATGAATTTAAAGAATTTTGTCTAACATTAAAATCCTTACATAGTAAATTAACTAATTCTATTGGATTGTTTTTTGCCCTTTGAACTTTTTCTCTTAGATTTTTTATTGATTTTATTCTTCCTAAAGATGGGTTTGCTTTAAACCAACATTCTTCATCAGTCCACTCATTTTCGTTATCCAATTCATAAATAACAGGCAATAGTGTTTCATCTTCAATTGTTCCATCTATTACCTGGGAATCATAATCGTATTCTATGTCAAATACATTTTCTCTTACAGTTCCCATAGTAGATGTTTCTAAATATATTGGTTGAGTTCTTGCTCCCATTGAATCATAGGTAACATCTAATAAATTCTTATCTTTCCATGCATGGACCTCATCAGCTATTACCAAATGAGCATTTAATCCATCCAATGAATTAGAATCACTTGATAAAGCTCTAAAACTAGAATCATTATCATCATAATAAATTCCACCGATTAGACATCTTATTCTTTTGGCTAATGCTGGACTCTTTTTAACCATTTTTTTTGATTCTTCCCAAACAATTTTTGCTTGTTCTTTCTTTGTCGCAACAGAATAAATTTCTGCTCCACCTTCTCCATCTTTTGTAAGCATATATAATGCAATACCTGAATCTAAAACAGATTTACCATTTTTTCTAGCTACGAATAATACAGCTTTTTTGTACTTTCTCAATCCTGTATCTTTATCTACAAATCCAAACAAGGCTTGTAAAAATGCTTTTTGAAATAGTTCTAGTTTCAAAGGTTTACCATTCCAAATACCTTTTGATTGGCGACAATACTTTTCAATAAAATGAATACATCTTAGACTTTTTCTTTCATCAAAAATATAAGTATGGGTTTCATTTTCACCTGTTGCCTTATTAAAAAAAGAAACCGTTTTTGGTTTCTTTAAATCCATGACTAGCCTTTGATAAATTGTCTTGACTTTCTTACAGACTTTATTAGGGTTTTTCTCAATCCACTTGTAATATTCTTCTATATATGTCATAGATCATCATTGTCAAAGTCATCAATATTACCTGATCCAGAATCTGGTAATAAGTCATTTACTTGTTTGACTGTGGATTGATAATTTTTAACCAAAGAATTATACTGCACTAAAGCTGGATTAGCTCTTTCAACAAAGTATTTACCTTGATCCATTAGAGTGACTACACCTTTACTTTTAATCTCTTTTTGAAGTTTATTAATTGTTGTTTTCATAAACTCTAATTCTTTGACTAAAGATAATCCTAGCATTCCCTTATCGTCATCCATTTTATTGAAAGTAGTTTTTAATTTTTTAAAATTAACTGGCTTGATTTTATCCATTTTATCCTCCTTTCAGCAAAGATGGGGGGATATGCACGATTATGAGCAATTTTTGAAGGCTCTGGCCTCGGTTTCTCATATGGCACTGTGCTATCTTATATAGCCCCCCTTATCTTAAAATTAAATTACCTTGCTCATCGAAAGTATATTCACTTCTAGTAACTTGATCTTGATGATGTTCAAGTTCATGACATTCTTTGCAAATTCCTTCTAAATTATTTTCATTTAAAGCAATAGCATCATCATAAACGTTCTCATTATCTAAGTATATTTTATGATGAACTATCCCAGTTCTTCTTTTTTCTTTAGGTAGATAATCACTTAATCCATTTACATACACTGGCTTATGACATCTATTGCATAATAGATGTTGTTTAATCCATATATTATTCTTTACTTGCTTCCATGCTTTGGAATTGTAAAAGCTTTTTCTTACACCATAGCTCATTATTTAACTGCTTTTTCTACTTTTTTTGTAGGCTTTGTTGCTTGTTCTTTCTTCTCTTCTTTAACAACTCCAAGCTCTTCTATTAAGTTAAGTTCTAATAACTTATCTGCACGTTCTCTAGTTATGACTCTCTCATAATTAGGATCTTCTGGATTAGCTCTAATAATAGTATCTAACTCTAAATCAAAGTAATCTCTTATACATCTAACTTTAACTTTCATATTCTTTTCCTCCTTCCAAGTGCTTTTCCCTGGAGCTAATATCTTGCTCCAATCATCTTCTGGTGGAACGTATTTAAAAGGAGATGCTTTCCTCTCAAACATCTCCTTTACTATTTCATCTACGTTATTCATATCCCAATCACATTCTAATCTCATATTATCATTAATAGGTAATTCCTTACATATGGTTAATGGAGTAGTTACACATGGTACTCCATATGACCATGCTTCATTAATTGTATAACAGTATGTTTCCATATCATTAGATAATTGAATAACATAATCAGCCATTGATATGTATGGTCTTACATCGACTCTAGGAGTCATTAGTGTAACATTTTTTGATTTAATTGCGAAATTAACTGGATTAGAAAATATTAAAAACAGATAATGTCTACCTGTTTTTTCACAATACTTATCTAATGAATCAATTAATTGTAGTGTCCTTTTTCCACCTTTAACCTCATCATCCAATCTTCCAGCACTAACTAATATTAGTACTTTTTCTTTTGGCTCAATTGTCAATGGATTATAACACTTTTTTGTTTTAATATCCATTCCTAGTTTCTTACCATATTCATCTAATTTAGATGCAGCAAAATTAGATACTCCAATAAAATCATCTAATCTTCTATCGGTAATCGGTGGCCTATAACCTATTTCTTCATAATTAGCATGAGAAACAAATGTATTTTTCTTTGAAATAACATCATCCATCATATCAATATTAAAATTATAAAAGGCTTTTTCACATTCCACCACTTCTCCTGGAATATGCTTTTTACATCTTACATATTTTCTTAATCTTGCTAATTGATCAATGTTTGCTTCATCATAGAAAACTGTAATATCCCAATCTTCATATTTTTTAGCTATTTCATAAAGAAATTGTTCTGTTCCACCTATTCTACTAATTTTTTTAAAATAAAATATGTTTTGCATACTAACACTCCTATCAGAAATATTTGTCAATATCTTCTTGAGTTGCTTCCCTAGTATCAGATTCATTATTATCGACACTGCTAATTAAAACATTTAATAAAGAGACAAAAGTCATATCTTTCATCTCTTCTATCGTAATTCCTAATCTTTTTGCTAAAGCGACAACTTCAAATTCATCTATTGGTTTTTCATTATTTGCTTTGTGGGGAAGTTCTTTTATTTCCCCCTGATATGGGTGCTTGTGCAAGATCAACAACATCACTAATCCAGTCTGTATCTTCAAATAAATTAGTTATGGATTTTAAGAAATCTTCAAATGAAGATACCTGGTTTTTATCATTTTCTTGAATCATTGTATAAGCAATTCTTAATAATATTTCTACAACATCATCATATTTTGATAACAACACATCTGTTTTTGCATTTTTTAGTTTTGTGATTTCTTTTAAATCATCTAACAACTTTCTTCCAGTTTCATTTTTATATGCGAATTGAGTATATGCACTGGATTGCATTACATACTCTTTTCCACTTATCTTAACACTTTTTATCATATTCTTCTCCTTCTAATCTGCTATTTCTACTAATGGTCCACAATCCATTCTGAATTGTACTCCATCAGCTTCTAATATTGCTACTCCATTTGGAGTATCATTGGTAGGATCTTCTACATCTATAACTGTAAATATCTTATCGCAGATAAAATATTCTCCTACATTTATATTATCACTATCATAATTTGCTCTTTCTTTATCTGATTGACATTCTCCTAATGGTCCACATGGAATCCAATCGTTTTCTCCTACAGGAGAGCCATAACATAAATCGTAGCAGCCTACTGCTCCATTCTTGTATTTTCCACCAGGTAATTTAATCTCATTTATCTTAAATACTCCATTAATCATAACTTTGGATCCTTTATGAAGTATCTGATCAGGTCCAGTGCTACCTCCACCTCCACCTGATCCAGAATAATCTATAAATTTACATTTACCATGTGAAGTCCATGTTCTTGTAGCATATCCACTTTTTGCTCCAATATTACCTACTGCAGTAATTTGAACTTTATCCTGAAATGCAGGAGTACATTCTACTGCAAGACCATCACCAATATATACACCAATATGGCCATCTAACCATACAAATTCTCCTGGTACTATATTACTAAAATCACTTGATTGATTATAGCAACAATCCCAGAACATACCATTTGCGTTTGTATCAGGAACTCCATTAGAAGCATATACTGCTCCACCATATGTTTTATTAAGATTTCCATTCCATCCCCATAAAACACCTTTAATAAGATTTACACAGTCAAAACCAAATGTATCAGAACTTGCTGCATTGATTTTGTTTCTTCTACTTGGTTGTCTATTATAATCACAATTGTTAGTATATCTTTGTTTATTTGCATTGTTTAATGGTGATCCAAAACAAGCATAAACATATAATGTCTTATAATTAATTGCTATATCTTTTAATTTATTTACTAAATCATTAGCCTTCATTTTCAGCACCTTCTTCTTTAATTACTGCTTCATCATCTCCGACTACTTCAACAACTTCTTCTTCAACTTTTTCTACAACTTTTTCTGTTGCCATTTAAATCACTCCATTTCTATTTTTCATTTTCTAATTCTGGTAAACCAGCAACACTAGTTAATAAACTTAGTATTCCTGCTAATAAACTGGCACTGCCTACCATGATCCAATCAACATCACCCATAACAGCACTAGTTCCAATCATTGCAACTGCAGTTTGAGCAACTGTCTTAATTGCTCTTATTCCTGCTGCTTTCCACCATCTTAAATTCATAAACACATCTCCTTTCCAAAAGAAAAAGAACGATATTCTCGTTCTTACCATCTTTCTAAATATTTATGTTTTAAAAGTAGCTTACCTTTGCTACCTTTATCCCATCTGTGTTCAGTTTCAAATTGAACTAATAGATATTCAATTAGTTCTCTTTGCTCGGTTGTAGGCTCATATCTCTGCTGATTAATATATTTAAATATTTTATTTAAAGCAGTATATGTCTCAATATCTTTAAATTCAATCAAATGTAAATAATTATGTGCATTAGGCATGAGTAAACAACCATTCTCAATAGTTCTTGCACCATTATCACATCTTTTTTGGATATGATGAAAAGTTACATCTTTTTTTACTAACTTATAGTTCATCCAATCCAAATTAGAATAAGGTACATAAATCTTTAGCATTTCACTCGTTATATTTTTCATATGAATGCACCTCAAATTATTTTTTAGTGATAAACACCCTAGAATAGATATAAAATATATCAACTCTAGGCAGTTTATCACTGCCTTCCACTATCTGTTAAGATAAGTGCCATATAAGATATTTAGAAAACAAAAAAGAGAGTTTTTCTCTCTTGATTATTTTCTACAATATACAATATCACAGAATCAATGGGATTTGTGGGCAACTTTTTGAAACTTAATATATTTTCTTAGTTTTCTAGCTGCTGTAGTCCTATCACAATTGATTTCTTCACCTATGGTTGACCAATCCTTTAAGTCAAGAAATCTAAGTCTCATAATGTGTCTAATTTCGCTATCATCGACTGTCTCAATATATCTCTCAATTTCTAAATACTTTTCTAAGGCACTTAATCTGAACTCAATTAGTTGATCTATAAGTTCTACTTTTTTTTCCTGGATAGAATCCACTTTTTTAGTAGATTTAATAGAATCGTTATATTTAATGGCTCCCACTCCAGATCCAAATTCAACTATACTGTCTTCTAATCTTTTTATTTCTTGTTTTAACCAATAATATTGACTTAATTCTTTTTCACTCATTTGACTCCTTCCTATCCAACAACCCCTATCCTATACTTAACAAAATGAGATAATTCTGTTAAGTTCGTTTTAGTACCAACATTGTGGATATTTTTCTTTTATTTATTAAATGTTTTTCAATATTTTATTCACATCTATTTTTAGTATCTACTTTGTAATTTTCATTTTTTTAATTATATACTTTTAAAAATAAAAATCTTTTCTCGATTTTAATTGATCTTCATCATCCCAGCATATATAAATTAATGTAACCTGTGGACTAGAATGATTTAACATTTTCTGTAATGTAATTAAATCTTTTGTGTTCTCATAGAATGTTCTAGCAAAGCATTTTCTCAATGAATGACATCCTACTAAATAATTTATTCCTAATTCTTTTGTATACTTCTTTATCCTCATCCAAGCATTAGTTGAAGTTATAGGTTTATTAGTACCTACTCTTGATGGAAATAAGTATTCACCATCATATAGATTATTCCTGGATATATAATCCATTACATCCTTATGTAGTTTAGGATTTAATTCCCAATATTGTTCTTTCCTTGTTTTATTCTCTCTAATATACATAATACCTTTAATAAGATTTTCATTTACTTGTATCTTTAATAGATCATTAATCCTAAATGCTGTGTTTAATCCTAATTTAACTAGTAAATAATCTCTATCATACATCTTCTTTAAAGTCTCATTAGGCTCATTATCTCTTTTCTTCTGGAGCATTATCATTAAATTAGATGCATCTTCTTTTTTTAATGGTCTTACAGTAGATCTACCATATTTTATTGGATAATACTTAGCCACCTAATCACTTCCTTTTTTCAGCATTTTTGATGTTTCAAATAGTCTTTGTACTATTTCTTGTTTTATCATTTCATGTGTTTTAATCATAGCAATATCTTTTAGAACATTATTGTTTGCTCTCCTTATTGTTTCTTCTAATGTAAGTATTCTTTTATTTAGTCTTTCTATTTCTTTTTGTGAATTAATTACGTAATCTGATAAGTCTTCTAATAGTTCATCATTTTGATTTTCTGCAAACCTAGTTAATATTTTTTCTTCTAATTCTTTTGGATCAATAGCACATAATTTCACTCTTTATCACTATCCTCTTTTTCAATAATACATTCATATCTATTGCATACCTTAATTATTTCATTTATTTTGTCTTGCATATATTTCATGTGTTGTGTTGTTACACCCAAATTTAATGGTTTAATTCTTTTTGGTTGCTTATATTCAATTTTTTCGTTATGTCTATTTGAAATAACAAATGCTTCAAAAGTATCATCATTCCAAAAGTGTCTATCATAAAGCTCGGCAGTATCTAAATTTTCTTCACTATGATCTAATACAAATATATCTTCACAAACAGTAGTCATTGTTCCAAAATAAATTTTATTATTATATTTTCCTAAAACATATAATCTACCATATTCATCTTCTTTTGCTTGTTCTAGCATTTTCATAAATTATTCTTTGCTCACTCTTTATCACTTCCTCTTTTACTCTTTTCTATCAATAAATCTAAATATACTTTTTGATAATGAAATAAAGGAATAATTTTATTAAATTTGTCTATAAAATCTTTATTCTTAAATTCATATGATTCTAATTCAAATTTGGAAGTAGCATCTAAATTCTGTAGTTCTTTTTCTTTTGATAACATAATCAATTACCTCTCTCTACTCATTTGCCCCAACTTATAACAAAAATAATATGCAAGCAGATGGATTATTAATTTCATTATTTATCCTCCTTAGTATTTTTATTTTTTATTTTTGCAACATATTCGTCAAATGACATTTGATCTTTTTGTATATATTTGTTAATACTTTTATCATCTTGCTTTTGTATATCTTTTAAAGCAAATTTTTCTGAATAAAAAGCCTTGTTTATTTCACTAGTTATATCTTTTATATCTTTACATTCTAATGAATTCATGTCATTTCTAAATTGTTTTGCTGTTTCGGTAAATTTTTCTTTTGCCTTTAATTCGTCAATATTGTTATCAATTTGATCTATTTTTGATTTATAGATATTGATTTGATTTTGAATGCTACTTACCATTGAATTAAAAGCTGATATATTCCTTTTTGATCTATTTATATCTTTTTCTAGCTGTAATTTGTATTGATAACCTTCCTTAGCTTTTTTCATATCATTGTCTTTAATATATTCTTCTATTTTTCTTTCAAGACATTTTAAGTCATATTGTGCTTCTGATAATTTTTCTTGTTCTATTTTTAATTCAGCTTTAGTATTGTTTTTATTTTCTTGAACTTTATCAAGAGTCGCTTTCATTAATTTTTTTTGTTCTTCTAATTCCTCTACAGATGATACATGAACTATTTTATTAAATAATTTTTCAAGTACTATTTTTATTTTTCTAAACATATTTCTTCTCCTTCGCATAATTATTAATATATTCCTGGATTGCTCCCATTATTGGATCTACTTCATAGTCTGGAACTTCCCTTAACTTCCATTTAATATTTCTAATACACCTTTCAGCAGATTCAAAATTATAATCATTGATTTTTTTTTCTTTTTGTAGTTGTTTTATTTTTTGATTTTGTTTTTTAGATTTTTCTTTATGATTTTCTACATCTCTTTGCATTTTTTCATATTCAGATATATATTTTTCGAGTGCTTCTTCATCACTAGATAGCTTGCATATTAATTTAGAATGCTTTTTTTCCTGCTTATCTTCATATATAAAATCATGCATTTTATATCTTATACTAGCTTTCAATTATCTTTCACTTCCTTATCTAATATTTCTTTTTTAAATTGTTCTATTGGATACTCTTTTATCAACTTTTGGAAACAAGCATCGCAAATTATCAAAATAGGATAATCATCTATTTTATAGCCATATAATTTTTCATATTCTTCTAATGTCTTATTTGGCATTTATGCTTCCTTCCAACTTTTATAAATAATCCTTTAGGACTTTTCTTCTTTCTTGGGTTTAAATATAGAGGACCTAAAAAATCAAGGATAGTTGCTGCTGTCACATATGTCTTTGTTAAAATCCACCTGCTGTTCTTCTTTTTTCTTCTATATCTAATTTTTTTTAATGTGAAATAAAAAGATTTTTCAAGACCTGTTTGTAATGATTGTTTAAATAAATCCCAATCATCTTCCAAAGATTTAATATTTGCATTAATTGTTCCAGATGCTATTTCTGATGAAGTTCCATCATCATTTATTATTGATATTTTTTTAATACCTATTTGTGATTCCATCATTTATGATTTACCTCCTACCTTTAAGCAACAATATATAAATATGATAATTATTGCTAAAACAATTAATAATAAATATTTCATAAATCCAATTCCTCTACTTCATATCCTTTTAATTTCCAATATAGTTTAAATATTTTAGCAACTATTTTAAATCTATATTCTCTAACCATTCTTAGACTTAGAAATTTAGGATCACAATCTTTTCTAATTATTAGTTTCATTAGATTCCCCTTTTATTCTTTCTAATTGTCTGTCTATTTTATATAACATTATCTCGTTAATAGTTTCTGTTTTGATATCATAATGTAATTGAATTTGCTTTAACATGACCATTACATCAGCTAGTTCTCCAGCTATATTTTCTTTTATATTAACTGGCTTTCTATTGTTAATGTAGGCAAATATTGGCTCGATGACAGAGACAATTACATCTAGTGGATTTCTTTTACTCTCTTCGTATTTTATAACAGCTTCATTTAATTCAAACACTTCACTTTGTAAGTATTTCAATTGTTTTGCTATTCCATAATGATTAATTATTTCCCTTAGTTTCTGATTCTTTTTCATATATTTTATTTTTCGCCTCCAATACCATATTTTTTTCTTCTAATTCTAGATAGTTCTTATATAGAGAACTGTTTTCAGCATTGCATTTATTTATTTGATTACCTTGAACATTTATAAATTCGCTTTGTTCTTTTACTTGTTTATTTAAATTATTAATTTCTAATAATAATCCTGTAAAAATCATTATTAATCCTATGCAGCTTAATATATATACTGTAGTTATATTTAAAATTTTTTTCATATTTCCTCCTTATTTTTCTGGCATTTCATAATAGATAATATTTGAATTTAATGGTTTTATTTCAATGGGTGGAGCTTCTAAAATAAAATCCCCTAAATATTCTTTTGTTAAATGCCTCTTTATTCTCTGCATATCTTCATCTTTTAATAAAGCATTACATTTAACAAGATATTGGCTTTTTATTTTACTGTTTATTTCATCAAGTACTTCTAATGCTCTTGCTTTGGATAAATAAGTACCTGCTATTTCACCATCAACAAATATGCTATATGCATCTTTTTTATCTGATTTTTTTAGATCAATATCTATAATTATTACACCTGGATTATTTTTTGATATACAAATACTTTTGTTATATTTTATTAAGGACATCTTATTCTGACTTCTTATCAATAATTCCATATTCTATCTCCTAATAAGTAACAGTTTGACTGACTGCTTATTTTTTCGTTGAAATATATATGGTCTACCAATTCTTATTTCTTCTAAAGATAATCTAAAACATCTTTTTAGAACATCTTGTAAAGATGCTAAACTATAAAATATTGCTTTATTGTCATTAATTTTTAATATATACATTTTATTTCCTCCTCTATATCCAATATATTTGTCTTTTTAAATTTGGAATGTTATAGCAAATCCAACAACATCCTTTATTAAAACTGCCTTTTGTATTTAAGAATTTTATTCTTTTTTTAAATATTAATATTGATAATTTATCAACATATTTTTCGTACATCTCTGCTCTAGTTGGTGTTTCTAATGTTGCTAATGGTAATAGTAAACAAAAAGATTTTATTTTTGCCTGTTCAACTAATTCAAATGTTCTTTTAATTATTTCATTTTGTTCACTAAATGGTGGATTACTAATTAATAAATCACAATCTTTAGGTGGCTCTGTTTTAAAAAAATCATTACCTAAATCATCAAAAATATGTGTAGCTTTATATCTAAGTTTTAATTCATCAGCATATAATTTAAAATGTGAATCATAATTATTAAATGGAAACCAAATATTATTAAATGACTCGATTTCAATTAATTTGTAAATGTCTTCAACTACCCATCTAGGAGTAGCTACATGATCTTTGTTTTTTTGTTTATCTATTTCATAAAATATATTTGTTTGTATATTTTCCATAATTAATAATCCTCATACTTTTTACATAACTTTTGGTGATTATTATAAAATTCTGTAGCTGGTTTATTGTAGCAACTATCATATATTTTTAGATCAATACATACTTTTATAAAATAAATAAATGATGCATATGCTGCAATTAAAACAACTATTAGTAATATATCGAAAGTATTCGTTTTATTCATAATAACCACTTCCTAAAATTTTCTTTTAAAAATTGTTACTAAAATATAAAAACACAATACTTTCTTATATCTTTGAATTTTCATTATTGTAAAATCTGGTCCTAATCCAATGTTAGTTAATTTTTTAGTATAATTTATTTCATAATTTTGAGGCTTATTTACATAATTTGTTCTTCCAGAAGCATATGTAACTATATCACCTCGTCTTAAATCACTTAATTCCATATTTCCTCCTATTTTTTGTGTTCCCATGTAAATGGATCAAACACTTCATTAAAATAATCATCTTCCCACATTAAGTTATACATGGGTTTTTGAACTTTTTTATTACAGTAGTCCATTACTGTCTGATACGAAACAAACAAGTCTTTTGCAGCTGTTCTAGCAGATCTCCAATCTCTTATTATTTCATTATCTTTGACTTCAACAACACGTTTTGATTTAGATATGTGTCCTGTTCTTTTACCTAATTCTTCTAAAGATACAATTTCTAAGTTCTTATAATAATTATCAAAATCTAATTTATTTTTGTGATACACTCTATCCTTATTTGTTAATTTTTGTATAAAAGCATTAGCAACAAGCCTAGCACAATTCATATCTTTATCTTTTATTTTTACCAGGAATAAATTTCCTTTTCTAAATGGTTTTAAATAACGATAACCTTTGGCAATCTTTTTCCTAATTCTTCCAAAATTAGAAACTTGATACCTGGAATCATAATCAATATTTTTCCAAACTTCATTTCCAATAATCATTTTTTTCTATACATTATCCAGAAACAGAAACAAACTGTTCCACATATAATAATTGTTTTTAATAATTCTACATTCATATAGACCTCCTAATCCTTTAAGAACGAAAACAAATCATCAGAATCATCATCTTTTTGTTGCGATGGTTTTGGTTTTTGTCTGAAATATCCTTCTGAAAAAACTTTGCCTTGAATTATATCTAACAATCTATCTATTTTCATAATGTCATAATTTGTATTATCCCAACGATCATGTGGGTTTGATGATTCAACTCTTTTATTAGTTCTTATTAATTCTTTTAGTTTTTCTAAATAATTAATAAGATCAGAATACTCGTAAGTATTTAATTCAATTGTTCTCATTTCTTTTTTCTCCCTCTTTTTTTCCTCTTTTTTTTCTTTAACTGACTTATTTCATTTTTCATATGCTTTTGTTGAGAATACATTATTCTTAAATCATTATCATGTGTTTCGTGTTTTTCTCGATATTCATCGTATTCTTTTTTTAAATCATAATATTTACTTTTCCAATAGAGTCCAATATGTTCAATAAAATACTGTATCTTATTCATATTTATCGAATAATTGTAGTTTGAAGTATTCTTTTTCTGTGAAATAAGGAATACCTTTATATAATGATGGAGTGTTCTTAAAACATTTAATTAAAATATCACTTGGTTTAATTTGTTCAATAATTAGTACGTCATGTTGTACACAAAACTCTAATTGGATTTTTCCATATGCTTTTTCAAATAGCTTTGGAGTTGGGAGATTAATTGAATATGATCCATCAAGTTTTCCTTTTTTGGATATTCTTGGGATGATTTCAAATCTTAAATAATCATATGCCTTTGGAAAATATTGCCTTAATGCTATAGATGTCTTGTTATAAAGAATTTCATCTTTAACAATAATATTTTCTTCTTTTAGTTCATTATCTAACATATATCTTCCTTATTGTTTAGAACTGCTTCAAAATGTGAGAATAGAAGTAATATGTTGTTATATTGAACTACTGTTATATCTTGTAAGTATTTAACATTACAGATACTTAATATCGTATTATGTGATACTCTAGCTTTTTCTAATGTATTTAATAATTTGTTCATTTGTTCATAATCTATTTTTTCCAAAATATACACCTCACTTTTATTATTCGAATCTCTGATTTAATTTGTTGTATTGATAATGTGTCATTCCTAAAGATCCATTTCGATTTTTTCCTATTAAGAAAGTAATAGGCACTTTATCTTTTGACATATTTTTTTCTTGATTCTCATCATGCATAAGAATTACTGTTGTTGCTGATTGCTCTAGCTCACCTGTGTCTTTTAATTCTGATATCTTAGGTAATTGTTTATTATCAGCACTTCTGTTTAACTGACTAACTAAAATAATAGTACAATCACAATCTAAAGATATTTGTCTTAATTCTTTAACTATTTCTGTTAGATTCTCATATAGTGAAGAATCTTTTTTAGATTTTATAAGGCCTACATGATCAATAAAAACTATCGTATGACCTTGCTTAGATTCTTTTGTTATCTTTTTTCTGATTGTTGCTACTGTTTGACCTTGCGAATATATTTTTATTTTTTTAGATGCTATAGACTCACAAGCTTTCTTAATAGCATCTTTTTGATAATCAGTTGCTGGATTATCTAAATACTTCATATCTATTTTTGAATTAATTGATACTAATCTTTGATATAGCTGTTTTTCAGCTATTTCCATATTGAAATATAAACAGTTATATCTATCAGATAAATCTTCTAAAAGATTTAAACAAAATCCACTTTTTCCTAAACCTGTCCTAGCTGCAATAATTACTAGATCATGTTCCTGGATATTTGCTGTTTCGGATAACTTATTAAACCTAAAATTAATATTTCTATTCTTGGAATTAATTAACTGAAATATTTCATTACTATTTAGTTTGTTATCTTCAAGTTTTATTGATTGTGATTCTAAATTATGTATTTCTTGTAATAACGTTTCCTTATTAATTTGCTGTGATTTAAATTTGTTAATGGATTTCATCATCTCATTATCAATGTACTTGTCAAATAATAATTCCTGATAATAATCGTAATGATTTTCCTGCAATAATACTTGATCCATTATTTCACTAATCTTTGGTATGATAATGTTTGCTGGATTTTTTGTGTTAAATTCATTAAGATAGTTGGTTGTTATTCCGATCAAATCAATACTTTGAATATCATCATATTGTTTTTTTATTAATTTAAATATGAACTTGTTTTGTTCATTTAGAAAATGATTATCAGATATTACTGTTCTTTTAAAAAGATTTGGTTTTAGTAATAAATGACCTAAAATAGTTTCTTCTACATCATTCATTTATAGTTCTTTATAATAGTTATCAGATAAATCTTTTTCTTTTTTTCTAGGTTTAACTTTATTACTAAATTCTTTTATATATCTTTCAGCATCTTCTAAAGTTTCTACTTTGTTTTGCTTCCAGTTAAATAGAACTCTGTCTATGTATTTAATTGTTTTAGCATTATTTAAAATAGATTCTCTAATAGCTAATTCTATAATTTTAGTATCATAATCCCATTTATTAATAACTTCTATTTCTATAGGACTAAGTACTCTTCCTAAGTTTTTTTCTACTAATTCAAAAATATTACTTTCTTTATTTATTTCTTTATATTCTTCTTCTTTATTATCTTTGACTTTTTTGCATATACCCTCTATGCAAATTTGCATATACCTCTTTTCAATTTCTTTTGTATTTTCTTTATAAACAATCGTTGTTTTTATGTAACCATAATCACTTAGATTTTTTATCAATCTGGAAATTGTAGATATATCTACATCATAGAGTTCAGCAAAGTATTTATTACTAGCACTACATTCACCATGTTTATTGGTTAATGCTGCTATTTCACCATATAATAGTTTAGCTTTATCTTTAAGTCTTGTATCGTATCTGACAGTTGCTGGGATAACTGCATAATAATTAGGTTTGTTTTCCATTGCTACCTCCTATTCAATTGACAAATATGATCTTGTATGTTAAAATATAGACGTCATTTTGACAAAGGGAACTTTTCGTGGTAGTTGAGTTCTCTCTTTTTTTTGGATATTTTACATATCATATTTAGTCTCCTATTTAGTATTTTTAAATATCCAACCTCACCCTAAATTATTTTTCATAATTAAATAAATAATCACAGCATAAATCTAAAATTCCAACACAAACTATAAATGATATAAAACCATACCAAGTCCATGAATAAGTAATTTTTGAAATCCAACTATATACAGATACATAATAAATATCATGTAATATTACTAATGCTGCAATCGAAGCAATAATTAATACTGCTAAATTTTTAAATTTAATTTTTATTCTTTTTTTCATAAATGTCTCCTTAATTTTATTAGTAGTCTTATTCTTCATTTTGATCATCACCCATTTTTTTTAAATGAATATTACTAATATCTTTAGATATTTGTCTTATCATTTTAGCCGCTTTTTCTTTACTGGGTGGATTTACAACTATAACCTTTAAAGATTTACTACTTTTCTTTTCTTTTTTCATAAATCCTCCAAATGTTATTCATAGTTAAAAATTGTATTTGCATCTACACCTAATGCTTTTAAAATACTAAGTGCTTCATCTGCTTCTAATTTTCTTTTTCCATTTAATATCATTGAAAAAGTATTTTCTGGAATATTACTTCTTTTTGCAATCTCATTTTGTTTAATTCCATTATCATCAAGATATTTTTTTATGCGTTCATATATTCTCATTTTTTCACCTCCATCCGACTTCAAGTATCTTGAAGTTAATTCCATTTTATCCATTGTATTTGAAGTTGTCAATGCTTTTTTGAATTTTTCTTCAATTTTCTTGAAGTTTTTACAGTCTATATGATATAATCAAAGCGAGGTGACGTAAAGAATGAGTCTAGGGCTGAATATAAAAAATTCTAGGATTAAAAATAATCTTAGTCAAAAACAATTAGCAGAAAAAATAACCCAACTTGCTAATGAAGAGGGTTTTAAAGATATGAAGTATGGAGATACTGCTATTTCAAATTGGGAAAGAGGAACAAGTAAACCAGATGCAGATACGATTTATCTTCTTTGTAAAATACTAAAAGTAGATGCCAACTATATGCTTGATTGGGAAGAAAAAACAACAGTTTTTGATATTAAGGAGGCATTGCAAAATGTACTAACACATAGTAATTTATTTGAAGATAAAGAACTAACAGAAGAAAACTTGGATAAAATACTAGAATTTATAAAAATGAATAAAGATTTTATTATTAATAAAAAATAAAAAAAGATCTAGAGCGGCTACTCTAGATCCAAAATGAAAAACCCAAAAGACTACTAATCTATAACAAAAATAATGAGACATACACTATAATTGTATATGAGTTTTTCTATACAATTATAGCACATTAAACATAGAAAGGAAAGTGCTATAATGACAGAATTAAATGAAAAGAAAGCAGCAGTTTATATAAGAGTTTCAACAGATGATCAAACTGAGTATTCTCCAGATTCACAAATGAAATTATGTATAGCATATGCAAAGGATAATAATATTGATATACTTCCAGAGCATATATATCGGGAAAATGGTATATCTGGAAGAACAGTTGACAAAAGGCCACAATTTCAAAAAATGATAGCTAATGCCAAGAAAAAGCCAAAACCATTTAATACAATTCTCGTTTATGATTTTTCTAGATTTGCGAGAAATAGAGAAGAGTCTGTAACATATAAAACTCTATTAAGAAAAAAATTAGAAATAGAAATCATATCAATAACTCAACCTATTGATGAAAAGAAAAAAGAATCTGTAATTCTAGAATCTATTTATGAAGCGATGGATGAATATTACTCATTAAATTTATCAGAAAATGTTAAAAGAGGAAAAAAAGAAAAAGCTACACGTGGAGAATTTCAAGGAGTAGCACCATATGGATATAAATATGATAAAAATACACAGCAATTATACATAGATGAAGAAAAAGCCGAAATAGTAAAAATGATATTTAAAAAGTGGATTGAGCCAGATACCACAATTAGAAAGCTATGCAAGTTTATGAATGATACAAACTTTAAAACTACTAGAGGACATAAATGGTGTGATAGAAGTATGAAATTAATATTACAAAATATTACATATACTGGTAAAGTGCGATTTACAGAAGGTGGAATGAAAAGAAATTATGATCATCCTGATATGATAATTAGTCAAGGAAAACATCCACCAATAATTGATGATGAATTATGGAATTTAGCTCAAAAGAAAATGCAAGAACATAAAGACAAGTGGTATAAATATAAAAAAGAATATTCAAAAAACGAGCATTGGCTAAGAGGTATAATAAAATGTTCTGAATGTGGAGCATCATTATCTCATGTAAATGCAATGAAAGGAAGAAGTGGCCATTTTCAATGCTGTGGATATAATAAAGGAAGATGTTTAAGCAGCCATTATATACGTGACTCTGTAATAATTCCTACCATTTTAGAACAACTAAAAAAAGATTATAGCGAAAGACTAGACATTAATATTGGAGAAAATACTGAAAGTATTGAACTAAGTGAAATAAGTTTATTAAAAAAGCAACTTGATAGATTGGAAATAAAAAGGAAAAGAATAAAAGATGCATATATTAATGGGATTGATACAATAAATGAGTATAAAGAAAATAAAACAGAACTTGATAAAGAAGAATCTAATTTAAAAAAAGAACTAGAAAAACTAAACTATAATCAATCAGTCAAGATGAGAAAAGAAAGAACTTATAAAATATGTGAAGAAGCATATAAAATACTATCTGATGATTCTGTTCCACCTAATATAAAAGATACACTAGCTCACAAATTATTTGAAAAAATAGTATATAATAAACAAGAAGAAACAATTGAAATTACTTATAAATAAAAGATTTTTTTATTGTATACCAAATGGACTTAATTCCAATCAATGTCATTTGGTATACATATATAATATAGAAAGAAAAAACACTAAAT
>CAMOWA010000013.1 GCA_946628005.1 uncultured Caryophanales bacterium | reverse complement strand
TTAAATGCCATTTCTGACATTCCATAGGAATATTTAATGCTATCATCCAATAATATATTAACTCAGCTGTTACAACCTCTTTGGCACTATTTTTCTTTTGCTCACCAAAAGTAGTGGCTGTCATAGGCATGTCAATATATTTATATACATCATTCAAATTCTTCTGAGTTAATGCATAGTAAATATTTGGATCTACATTCTGCGTTATTGTCATACATCTAACATAATCTAATGTTTCTTCAGCAGTTTTGGCTGTTTTAGAAAGAAACGGTTTTCCGCCATTTTGACTCCCATTTAGATAAAGACACAAGTGAATGTTCTAAACATAACGTTTGCTCTTTTGTCGATATAAATTCTTGGTGAACCTCGTCATACATATCTTGAGCAGGTACTGTTATAGTTAACATACTTATATCTCTCCTTTATTTATTAATTAGATGTATTTGAATCAGTTTCAGTTCCTTCACCTAGAACTTTGTTTTGTAATTCACGGATATCCGCTGGTATATCTTTTTCATCTATTTTTATATCTGATGGTATTATTCCATTAATGAACGCTGCTGCTTTAGAAGAATCACCTGCTAATTCCATGTACAATTCTGTAAAAGCTTCTGTTTCTGAGAAATCATCAGCTAGTCTATGACCATCTGGTGCTTTCTTAATAAATCTCTTACCATCCGCACTTTTTTCTCCATATGATTTAAGAATTAAATCCTTAAACATAGCTATTATAGCAGGCATATCCTGAGTTTGAATTATTTTCATAATTGTATCAGCTAGCCCTCCTTGTGTTCCATATTGCATTTCCATAAGTTCAACCTTAGATAAATTAAATAAAAAATTTTCTTCTCTTTCTACTCCATTGTAGTCAGTATATTTAATCTTTTTAGTTAACATAATTATTTCTCCTTTCAATTCAAATAATCATAATAAATAATAAAAAGCCGAGCACTAAAAAGATGCCCGACTTTTATAGAAAACTTTACATTAAAACATAAGTGTATAATATATAATTAAATTATTTTATTACCCTTCAGATGTAAATAATTTAATTAAATCTTCTGGTGTTGGTAATTTACCAGCAACTGCTTCTGTTGGATTTTCTCCAGTAGTAGCTGCTGTACCATATAACATAGTCTCTAATGCTGTTAATTTAGCTTTAGCTATTTTAGTAGAATCGATTATAATATGAGCAGTTGGCTTCATATTTGGTACGTCGATTGGTGTAGTACTAATTTCCCAAGAGAATGTTATAGCCTCTGGTGTCTCATTTATAGTACCATAAGATTTTTGAGATGGTCTAGCTTTAGCATTATAGATTAAATGGATCTTGTATCCTAAATCTGGATCATCCTCATTTCCTATTTTAGTTCTATATGACATACCAAATGGTGTACGTTTCTGTTGAGAAACATTAACACCTGTAATTCCTTGTGCACCTTCTGCTGCTTCTTGTAATGCTATTTCACCATTACATTTAGCAAACTCATCAGGATATGTGTAAGCTTCAACAGTAGCACCAAATTGCTCATCTGACATTAACTCCAAATATTTTTGGTTATCAGCATATAAAGCTGTTGGTTCTGCTCCTGATGGATTCTCATTAACATTTGTTAGTCCATTCCATGCAACTCCATCACCATATCCATTAGAATTTTTAGGATATAATACTCCTCTATCGACACCAGTCTCGTATTTCTTGTCTTCTGACTTGTCCCATACAATATTAAAACCCATAATAAAGTTCCTCCTTCTTTTTACCAATAAATTGTTATAATATCATGATTTAGTCCATCTGTAGTAAAATGCCTATATAATTCCGTATAAGGTAAATTTAATATTTTATCTATAACTGGATGATCAGGCGTTTTAGAGATGATTACTAAATCATATACATCATCTGATAAATATTTAATATTATCAGCATATTTATCAGCTCTATTACTTTTAGAATATCTTATACAAGGATATTCCATTTTTAAAGATTCGGGAGGTTGGTAATAGACGTGACGTGAACCCAACAACCCTTCTAAAGTAGATTGTAAACTCAATCTATTTTTCTTCTTAGTCTGAGTCATGTTCGTATCCATTATATAAACCTCCCAAAGTTAATAATAATCTCGGATATCTAATTTCAGCATTGGTTATTTTCCATTTGCTTCCATTAAATATTACATAGCGCATATGTTGAAAGTTTTCGTTAGCATATGGGTCTGCGACTATACTAATAAGATTATTTATATTAATATCATCGTTTACTTTATTATCCTGTTGATAACGACTAGTATTTCTTTCTATGTCACCATAGTAAGGACGTTCAACAACAGTTTCTTCCCAACAACCGGGTTCTCTTTCAACGGTTTGCGCAAAACCTATTTGTCCATAAAACTTTGCCATAGTTTCGCCTTTCTTATTTTATATTATCCTTCAGCTCCTGAATCAGCTGTATTGTTTCCTGAGCTAGCTTTCTTTAATAAAATTGCTGAATATGGAACTGTTAATGCTCCTGAGCATCTTGTTTCCATTAAGTACTTCATTTGGTTGTAATCTATATCGAAATCATCGAACATATTTACATTTCCACCCTTATCAGCACCAAATGTATAATCTGCCATATTAACAATTATACCTATATAATCAGCATAAGCTTCTTGCTCCATCTCAGGAACTGTTACTATTTCATCACATCTTAATGCTATAGCAAGATCTTTTTCATTATTATAGATTCTTCTACCATTTTGATCTTCAATTAACAACATATCTGTTAAGATATCTTCTGTTGTGAAGAATGTAGGCTTTCCAGAACCTTTATATTCTTTTCTTGCTCTTAAAGCAGCTCTTATTATACCTTTTGTGACAGAATCATTCTCAGAATAACTATTTCCAGTTTGCTTATAGTCTCTTCCTTCTGTTACAGTATATTTTATAGTGAATGTGTCAACATCCTTTGCGATTGGTATAATATTTGCTTCATTAATTTTGTCTTGATCTGAAACATCTCTACCATCACCTATTAAAGCAGCTAAAGCTAATTCTTTGTTAAGTTCTTTTCTCATTTCTTTCTTTTGCCATGCTACTACATCAAAGTCTGTTATATCAATAACATCATCTCTATCGATTTCATTTTTAATATATACAGTTGTTGGTGATGTAATACGATTTAACGCAGCCATTTGAATATTTGTCTTTTTATTTCCTTTTATATAACCTTTAGCTCTTGCTTGTGGTTCTGTCATTCTACCAAAAGTAGCTTTAACTCTTGAGAATGGAGTATGTCTTGCACCATCTATTACTTTTCCAACCCAAGTTTGATCTTTTTCAATCATTATAGGTTCTCTATTTAATGCAGTAGCTTCAGGGAATAATTTTCCAATATCTGTTATATTATTAATAGCAGCATGTTGGATAACACTATCCCTTAAAGAACCATATTTCTTAGCATCTTTTATAGCAGATGCTAAAATTTCTGAGTGTTGTAACTCTTCATTATTATTTTCACCATTTCTATTGAAAGCATTATGTTTCATCTGATCTTCCTCCTCATTATCTTTATTGTCAGTATTTTCTTCTGACTCTTCTTCAGACTCTTCAGATTCATCTGTTTCTTCTTTATTAGATTCAGTGTCTTCTGATTCATCTTTATCATTTTCTTCAGATTTTTCATCTTCAGAATCTTCATCACTATGTTTGATATCATCTGCTATTGTGCCTATGATAGCATACACAGCTTCTTTTTGCTCTTCAGTAAGTGTATTAAATATGTCTTCTACTGATTTTTCTTTTTTATCTTCATTCTTAACTTCATTTTTAACTTCTTTATTTTCATTCTCTTTATCCATAGCGTCAGTTTCCTCCTTTTCTTCATTATCAGAATGTTCTAAAAATTCTATTTGTTCGCCAGTATAAATAATAGCTTCTTCTTCAGAACTATCTGAATGTTTCATGACAGTGTCTATAAATGCACCAGGATTTGCACCTGCTATAACAATACTAACTTCTCTTATACAACCATGCATAACATTATTTTGATGTGTTTGCAATTTATTTGCATATATAGATAATTTATCTATATCGCCATTAGCAACTAATTCTTTAGCTACTTGACCAGCTTCAGTATTATTAAATTTACCATATGCATAAACACCTTCTTCTCTATTTTCCAATAGAGCATGACCTAAAACTTCACTTGGATCATTGTGTTGATGATTCCAAACTAATGGTACTTTTTGTCCATCATTAATTTTGAAAGCATCTTTTAAAATTGTTCTACCATCAGAACATCTTATATTATTCTTGGTAGCCCAACCACTAAAATCATAGTCTTTTTTCGAGTTGCTCAATTATAGTTCCTCCTTCCTTATTATTATCTATACTAGCCCTATTACCAAATTCTTGATCTGGCTGTTTTAAGTTACTGTTACGTAACATATCAGCTTTAGGATCATCAGAAGGTTTTCTTCCAACAATTTGTCTAAATTCATTAGATGTCATTATTTCATTTCTCGTAAACTTATCTGATACTTCAGCAAGTTTCTCTGAAGGAATTAATTTAAATGGATCTCTAAAGAATAAGATATCTTGTTTTTGACTCCTTCCAGTCTTTGTCAGAAATTTCCATTTCATTTCATCGACTATTGATGATAATATTGGCTCGATAGTACGTGAATAATAATTCAACATCGTCTGTTCGTCAGCAGTTCCATCTAAAATAGCTTGCGTAATTCCTAACTGGCTATAAAGCATACT
Organism: uncultured Caryophanales bacterium; assembly: GCA_946628005.1. Taxonomy (GTDB): domain Bacteria; phylum Bacillota_I; class Bacilli_A; order RF39; family UBA660; genus UBA3789. The sequence continues at coordinate 34,822 of CAMOWA010000013.1, read as the reverse complement.
CGTTAGCGACTCAATCTGTTTTAGAAGATTGTTTTCGACCGGGCGATTAAGCTGAGTAATTTTCTCAGTACCATCGGTATAGGCTACACCATATTTTGAACCTTTCAATTGGTTCTCTATATCTTTACGTCTTTCTTCGGCCTGTTCTTTTCTTCTTTCAGTTTTAATTACATAAGGTAATTGTATAATTAAATCTAATTTTCCAGATCCAGACTGTTCGTCTATCATATCTAAGATATTTAGTTTCTTTATAAGACGTTGTAATACAGAGTTAGGTTCATTCATAATAGTATAAAATGGGTTTTCAACTAAACCAACAACATATTTAGGAAGAGTAATATCTTCTTCTAAACCAGTTTGATCATTGTAAACCCTAACAGTTACTTCATCAGGATACCATGCTATTATTTTACCAACTCTTAATGATAATATATCATAAGATGTGGTATTTGTAGGAAGACCTCTAGTATCAACTGGTACTATAGCTACACATCCTTCATCAAACATTGACATAACAACATCTTGAAAGAATGCTCTAGCAGATTGATCTTTATTGGATCTTAATTTCAAACATGTGTCTAAATCACTATCTATATATTCATGAAATCTATCATTATCATCTAATCGACAATGTCTAATAGTTATACTAGCAACATCTATCGCTAATCTATTATAGATTGCTGTGATTATAGATCTTTCATTAGCAACAGAAATTCTAATTCTGTCAGGTCTTCTATAATATCCACCATATCCGTTATTGGAAGTAGGAGTTTTATTTTGGAATGCATTCCAGGCATTTTTTATTCTGGAACCAATTTTCAATTCCATAGTCTTTACTCCTTTCTAATCGAATGCTTCGATATTTACTTTATATGCAATATATGCATCCATCATAGCAGCAACCGTATCTATTTTCTGATCATAACGTTTTTTATATAATTTTCTGTTACCGTTAGTATCTTCTAATGTAATACAGTTACCCATAGTATATGTAACTATTTCTTCATCAAAGTATAAGACTCTATCTTCAGCAAGTTTCTTTAACTCACCTAATGGGACAGATTCTGTCTTAGCTCCTTGAATAACTTTTTCAATGCCAAATGGGCCGTTTTCTTTTTCCCATCTTTCTACGAACTCTTTAGCATTATAAGGATCATAACCAAATGCTCTGACATCATATTCACATGAATCTATATATTCCATAAGATTGTCATACACATCCATCATATTTAATACGGTACCAGGCATAACTATCAAACTACCTTCATTTATAAATTCCTCATATTTAGTACGCATAGCTAAAGGTAATTTCATAACAGTATGTTCAGTTATATAATTTTTTGCTTTTATACCAAATGCTCTACTTCTAGACAAAGGAAATAGAAACGTAAAAGCACAGAAGTCATCTCCTTGCGATAAATCGGCTCCTAACGCACATGGTAATTGCCAATATGACCTATGTTCATGTTTTAATGTTTCTTCATAAGTAAAGAAATATGTATAACCTTCCATAGGTATACCAAAACGTTTAGCTAATATATCATTTCTAGCTGCAGGCGCTTTTTCAGCTCTTTCTACATCTAATTGATATGTTTCATAACTAACAGTTTTTCCAATGTTAGGATTTGCTTTAATCCATTTATCAGGTTGACTAACTTCATCTATATTATCCAATTTGTACCACCATATTGATACATGTGGATTAACATATTCACCTTTTAATATATCCATTAATTCCATTTTGATGGTATCTCCAGGTCCATTACGAACTGTACCTTCGGAACTAATAGCTATTATTAAATAATCATCATTTTTAGATGCACCTTGTTCTAATGCTCCAATAACATCTTCTCTAACAACACCAGATAACCACTCATCTATTGTATTAATCCTACTATTCAATCCTTGAAGTTTATCAATAGTCATTGGTCTTATTTCACAAATAGAACCTGTCAAAAAGTTTTCAATACCCTTTTTGGTAGATGCTAGCTTCACTCTATTTGCTTTTGGACCTGTAGTATTGTTTATCGAACCTTCTGTTAAAAATTTAAATAAAGGTCCTTTCGATCTAGTGATAGCAGTTCTCATAGGAGATAATGCTTCTTCAGATTGTTTCATAGTCGGACTAGTATGCACTTGATGCGTTGTTGAGGTATCTACATTTAAAAAATAATTTTGCATATAAGATACATACTGAGATTTAGCAGCTCCTCTGGCAACAATTAAATATTGCTTATTAGTAAGACGCTTTTTTATTCTTTTATTTACATAATGCCCACCATGGTTATTTTTTGAAGGAACATATACACTTCGTTCAACAAAATAATACCAACCGAATACTTGTTCAGCCCATAACTTGAATGAATCAAGCATGACTAAATCGCTACCATCGGTTAGTGTTAATTCAGATTCACAAAATTCTATAAATCCTTCTACAGCCATGTCGTCATAATATATACCAGGATTTTCAATCAAACTATCGATACGATTCATCTCTAACGATATTGTCTCACATACTGGTATTTCACCCCTAATTACAGCATCACGAAAAGCTTTATAATACTTAGGGGTTGCTGTATTAGATAACGCCATGTTAATCAGTTCTCCTTTACTACAATGTTCTTGCACCTATTATTTTTCTAGGTGTCACATTTCCATAATCTTTCATAAATGTATCCATGATATCGCTAACTTCTTTTCTCTTTACATCACTCATGTAACTAGATTTTTTAGTAGCTTCTGTTAAATAATTAGTTATAGTCTTTTGTCCTTCTAATTTTCTAATTTCTATTGGCTTATAAGAAGTGTTTAAGGGATTAGAAGATGTAAATTTCTTTATAGTTTTTTGTACTAATTTTTTACCAACTGCTTTCGTAACTTTATTTATTTTACTATTTTTGTTAGATGATGTATAATTTTTCATAGCACTATTAATCATTTTCTCAATATCGCCATTATTTCTTTTTATAGCATCATTAACTATTTTATCAACATCTTTGTTTTTACTGTTGTTTCCATCATTATTATATTTATCATTAAACATTTTATTTTGTAATTGATAATCAAACTTTTCTTTATTATATTTATTTTCAGATATCTCTTTTAATAATTTAGTTAAATTTGATTCATCTTTTGCTATATCATATTCAGTTTTTTCTTTTATATAATTATCATAAACAAATTTACCAACATTTTTCAATCCACTACCTATTGGTGACTTAATAACATCACTTATTTTTTCTATAATATTAGGTTTTCTAGTTAATGAATTATATTCTGCTGTATTTTTTATATAATTATTTCTATTTAAAGTAAGATCACTTCTGGCTTTAAACAAATCAGATTGTGCTCTAAGTTCTTGTAGAGTCATCTCACCTATTGTTTTTTGCTTAGCTTTTAACATTTCTTTCTGTGTTGGTTCTTCTTTTTTAATTTTATTTATAACTAAATTCTTTCCAGTAACACTAGAATATTTCTTAGCAATTTTAGCAGCTTTTTTAACACCTCGTTCATTTAATGAACCATCTTTGTTACGATAAATGCTAAAACCTCTATTTTTCTTACTATTTTTACCAGAACCCCATGGATATCTTCCAGAGCGTCCTCCTTTATCGTGACCAACACCATAATGTATTAAAATTTCTTCTACATCTTTATTCATCTTCGGTCACCTCCTCTATTTGCGTTTCTGCTTCATTATTTAAACGCCATTCTAATTCATGGATAGAATTTTGAATAGATTCTATAACGGAAGAATTTGTTGGTGGATCAAATAACATTTTTACTTTTAAGTATATATATGTTTTTACAGCTTGAAGGTTATCATCTTCTGATATAAAATCAGACCATTGATCATCCTTACCACTTATTGAATACCCATAAACACCCACACCTAATTGATTACAAGACATAATAACTGTATTTATATGCATTATTATATCAGCATCAAATGCATCATAATCTTTAGAAAGACCTAATAATTTTTTAATGGAAACAAGAATACTATTTAAATCATTTTCTTCCATAGTCATGATAGCCCTCCTAATCTTTTAAATTTGGAGATGATATGAATTTTTTCATACAATATCCATCAACGCCATCGATTGATATCTTATAAAACTCGTTAGTAGAATTCTTGACATCAATGTTTACTTTTGATCCTTTTTCTAACACAGTTATTACTGCATCATCCATAGAAGCTCCTTTACGAACATTTAATCGCTCGCAATTATCTACAAAACCTTCACATGTTTCAAGTTCTACTATTGGTTCGTTAGCAGAATCTTCTTGAATAACAGTAACGCCAGGAACATCGTTTAATACTGATAAATCTTCAGTTATTTCATTAACTATAACATTTTCATTATCAGGATTTGCATTCATTACTAAAGAATCCTTATTACTATTGTTAATGATTTCAGCAGCATCTGCTTTTTCTGGTTTTACAGAAAATTTTGTGTAATCTTTATGACTCATTTTAACCTCCTTTCAATGTCGCCATGGACATGTATCATTTTTTATTCTTGTAATAGGTTTTTGATTTATCATCAAAAGTTCCTTATTACCATAATGAATTGCTTGGTGAGTATTATATGAAACACAAACTAAATATTCTGGATCTAGCAAATATTTTGTCTTATAAATTATATCATCTTTAGTTAGCGGATTTAAATGATGAATTATTATTTTACCATGAATCTCGTAAATAAGATTACCAAACTCATCTTTCTCTTGTAGTCCCATATCACAACCCATATCACGAGTTATAACATAATCTCTTATCCTTCGCCATTCTGATGATGTATAAAATTCTTGATTTAAATATCTGTCAAATCCAAATGTTTCCTCACCAACACTCCCTCCTATTCTTAAATAATCATATCGATCCTCAAATGAATTTATTTTAATTAACTCACTATATGTAAGTATTTTATTCTTCATCTTCATCTTCATCCTCTGGTTCGGATTCATCGTAATGTCCACTATATCTTTGCATAGCGGCAACAGCTTTTTCATATAATTCTTCGATATGTTTAGCAGATTGAAGGGCTTCAGTTTTTGCACTAATCAAGTCTTTTTGTTTTTCTAATATTTCTTTCTCCAATTTTTCTTTTGAAGAACCTAATTTTAAATAGTGAGTTATAACTTGAGAAGACGCAGTGCCATCTTTTAATTGTTGCTCTGCCAATTCAGTGGCTAAATATATTAATTGATTTTCTCTAGCTTCTGGTGTAAGGGCAGGACGCATATTATTTTTATCTTCTGTATCCTTACCATCACGTTTTTTGACTTTTGGCATATTTGTCACTCCTTTCATAACACTAATGGCAGTTTTCTAATAGTTTAGATAGCATTTTAGATGACTTATAAATAACTATGTGGGACTTGTGTATTCAATTCTACATTAGAAAGGAGAATAACATAGCGTTTCATCATTTAACGGAGTGTAAATAAACGAATTTTTAATGCCAGACACAGCATTTTTAGCCATTCATAAGCCATCGAAAATACTATCTAAACGAAAAAATAAGATTCTAGGTTCTATAAGCGCTAAAAACATCTCCCAAAAAGTTCCTCCGGGGATTTTTTGAAGACCGCCGCGATGACGGTAGGGGGCGCCTTTTTTGAGACCCCTCCCCTATGTCTTTTTCCATCGATCCCGGTTAATTCTTTAAGTTTTGAAGTTGATTTTCTTCTATTTTTCACTTTTTTTAATCATTTTTTACTATTTTTTCTACTTTTTTATAAATATTTAACGGATCAAGCTCAATTAATCGATCAATTGTTCTTTCTGTTTCTTCTTTTTCTTGTTTTTCAGTCATTAATTCACTAAAGTTTGATAATCTTCCAAGTTTATCACAAGTATAATAACCTTTTTCAATATCAAATAAAAACCAATTATTAAAATCCTCGAAAGGATCGTAAGGATTGTCAATAGTTGTTATTCTAACTAATCTATTATCATTATCATTCATACTTTATTAAACTCCTTTCAAGATATTTGATATGGTTTTAGGAGATAGATGCATTGTTTCAGCTATTTGTACATTAGTTAAATTAGCATTTTTCATGGCGATTATTCTTGCTTTCATTGCTGGTGTTATTTCTTTTCTATTTTTTGGCATTGCAAGTTCTCTTAAAATATCTGGATCAGAATTGTCCAAAATTTTCTTTAATTTTTCATTAGAAATTGCACCTGCTTGAATTGCTTCCCATTGTTTATCTGTTATTTTTATTTCTCTTTTTCTTGATGGAACAGCATTAAACATTTCACGATATTTAGTCATTGCTTGTTGCCCAATCTTTCTAATATCTTCTGGTTTTAAATCTGGATCTGCATTTTTCTTTCTTTTTTGTTCTGATGCAGCATAACGAGTTGCTATTCTTTCTGGAATTTTATTTTTTAATGCATTATTTAAACTAACGTCTAACTCTGATACTTCTTTAGCGTATTTTTTCTTAGCTTCAGGATTATATTTCAAACTAGGGGTTGAATAGCTTTCTAGTCTACTTCTATTAGCTAATCCCTTCATATAGTTAGCATAATCGGCATATATCTCTTCCATTGGATGGGGCTTATCTGGTTTAGAATATAATGTTCTTGCATCAGTAGTGGCCTCCATTTTTGTTATTGTATCGGTACGCTCCCTACGCCTATACTCTAGGGTACCATCCTTATTAGTAAAATATATTTCACCTGTTTTAGGATCAGTCTTCATAACTGGATGATATTTAGCTCTTTCTTTAGGATTTGTTACATCATATGTTACCTTCTTACCATCTTTTAATACGATTGTCTGCATTCCTGTTTTCTTATTAAATTTACTATCGGCATAGTACCTATTATTATCATAGGCTATGTTATATATTAATGAACCTTCTGGTTTATTTGGATCATACCAGTCTGTACCTTTAACATTAGTTTTAGGTTCTCCTCTTCTTTTAGGTACTTCGGCAGGGCTTTTAGCTCTAGATATAAGAGTAGATGCTCCACCTATTTTCTCAGTACCATCAGGATTAATTGTTCGCTGCCATTTTCTTCTTAATGATGGTATATCATTATCTATTTCGCTTTGTCTATAATCTAACTTATGTTTTTCAGCATCTATTACAACCATTGAATGTTTAACTGCTCTTTCTATTTCATCCCAACCAGCTCCTAATAAAGTCATATCTGTTATAAGATTTGATATTACACCCATTTGAGTATCAGTATTAGTCATTGGTTTAAATTTATGACCTTGTCTATAATATTCGGTTTCTCCTTTAGAATTTACTCTTTTTTCATCCCATATATATGATTTAGAATCGAAATCTTTTAAACCTGGTAATTCATCACGACTTAATATATGTACTCTACCCTGCCTGTCATGAGTTGGTATACACATTACAGTATCACCATCAAAGTCTGCGCCAGATAATCTTTGTGCTACTTTTGAACTAACGCCAATAGCATCTGTAGATTGTGGTGATATTATACTTCTAGCTACTTTATTATTGTTGTTAACAGTTAATATAGGTATTTCAAATCTACCGCCATGAGGATATCTTATTAATGCTAATTTTGTTCCATCCTTATAATTAGGTGCATATACTTGTGTATCTCCAACTGATTCAATTGGTAGTATAACATGATATCGTTGTCCATGAAATGATGCTGCTTTTAATTCAACTGCATCTTTATCACATTGTTTAGCAAATTTATCTAAATAATATTTCTTTATAGTAGGATTCTCTAAAGATAATATCTCAGCATACTCTTGTTCTTTTTCTGCTTTCTTAAGATTTAATTGCTGTTTAGCTAACTCTTTACTTTGTTTAGATAGAAATTGAGATGGGACACCATTTTTCCATTCACTCCAATCACCTTCATCAGCTCTTTTATTAATAAGTCCTAATTTTCTTTTTCCATCTTTGGGATCTATATACCAATACTGACCCCCTAGATCGGCATCTTTTATTAAAGAACCAAATGGATTATCAGGATCACTCTTTATAGGTTTTAATACAGATCTATCTTTTCCACCTTTTAATGGCACATCAGGTTTCTTATTAGTGTTAAAAACAACATCTATTCCATCTGGCATATTATCACTATAATGAGCCATTCCTTTCATATAATGAGTGCCATCAACTAAAATACGAACCTGAGCATATCTAGATTCGCCGAGGTTCAAATCTGGGACATTTCTACGTATTTCTATAGTACCATCCTTTTCTATACCTTTTACACCATCTGGGCCAACGTCGTCAGCATAACGAACCATCAATCTTTTTGAATCCATACTGGTAGGATATGTAAATTTTTTCTCTAAAGTCATTCCACCATCTCTAGAAATATAATCTTTAATGGTTCCTATTTTATCAAAGTCATATACTTCTGCTGGAGTTCTATCAGGATGTTCTTTATTAACTATCTCAGGAACTGTTAAAACTTTCATAGTAGTATATTGAGTTGGATTAGTTGGCTGAGGAACTCTTGCTTTATAAACATGGTACCCTTCTTTTTCCATAACATATAAAGCAGTATCTAATTTTTCTCTAGATATATTAAGCTCTCTTTCAGCAACTTGTTCACCAACATCTATCATTCTTTTATTAGCAACTTCTTTTTTAAGTACATCTACTATATTTTTAGTTTGATATACTTTAGAATTTTCATCTTCTTTTAACCAACCTCTAATAGTTGATTCATTAACATTCATACGACGTGCTACTTCGGCAAGACTATGACCTTTTGGATTTGTATCTTTATCATAAATCAAACTCTTAGCTCTTTTTATTTGTTGCATTCTATGTGTGTCAGCTGCTATAGAAACCAATTGTCTATATTCTGTACTTGTCATATTAAATTCTTTTTCTATATTATCTTTAGTAGGTTTCCAACCTTTACTTTTTAATTCGTCTATTCTAGATAAGAAATCTACTGGTGAACTTTGATACGGATCTTTACCAGAGCCCCAAGGCCAACGTCCTGAATGACCGACCATCCAAATGTCCAACTCCATAATGCTCGATAAATTCTTCTTCGTTCATTTTTCCTGAACCAATGTACGAACGCATTTCATCAGCTAAAGAACTCATGGTTATACACCCCTTTCTATTTCATCTAAAATTTTATCAACATGAATTATTTTATTCATAATATTCTTTATGTCCTCTGGTAAAGGCTCACAAACTTGAATATCATCTAATTGATATATTCTTAATTCCATTTGAATATCTTCTGGTTTTACTTTGTATTCTAAACAGAATAATGCAGCATATATCATAAGCTGCTCCATATGTACTGGTCTAGATCCAGTTTTTAAATCATGTATTCTTAAGAAATCGTGTCTGAATGATATAGCATCCGCTGTACCAAAAAATCTCTTAGAATAAAACAGAACAACCTCTGTACTCATTTTAAACCCTATTGCATCATTCACATAAGAATAGATAGTTTTCTTTGAGCGTGGTTGTTTTATACCTAGGTCTATAGTGTCTTTCGCCCAGGCATGTAATCTTGTGCCCATTTCAGCTGCTTGTAGACTTTTGTAAACTTCTACAATCTTTTTGTCGTCATATCTTAACCAACTTGAACGACTAGCCCCAAATGGTGCATGTGCTCCTTCCAAATTTGTGTGTAAATTAAATAGCATATGTACCTCCTTTGTTAATCTCTATTAAAATAATTATAAAGTTCTTCTAGTACTTCATCTTTGTTCTCTGGATATATAAATTTAGAGAACGACATCTCATCCATCTTACTAACATAATAATCTTGATTCGGACGATGTGATGCTTTTGAAGATCTTTTGTTTTCTAAAGTAGCCCATTTATCTTTATAGAGAATAAGTAAATCGGGAATGCCTTGAATGTCTCCAGAATCTAATTTAGTTATTATACATCCTGGGAACATTTCTTTCAATTCTTTTTTAAGATTTTTTTGAAAGTCACTTTCTTTCACATTCTTAACCTCCCTTTTTGAAACGCTAACAAAAATAAAAACGACTGTGTAATTTTTCATACACATGCCGTTTTGTATCTTTCCCTCATAAAAGGGTCTGTAAATTTCGCGGACTATTTTATTTTAATTATTTTAAATCATTTTATTTATTCTGTTTTATTTTGATTTTTAAAATCTTTTTCATCTTCATTTTCATCTTTATTTTTATTTTCATTTCTATCTTTTATACAATTACAAATATCAGATACGATTAAATGAATAGCTATACATACAACTATAACAATCCATAATATAGTTTTCTCACTCATGACAATTAATCCTCCTCTAATGATATAATATCTCTTATTTTCTCAAGTCGTCTTTTTATTTCACTTATCTCGTAATTATCTAATATATAATGCCCTTCCATTTTGTTTTGAACTTCATTTAATTGAACAAACAAATCATTTATTAAAATTATAATAGTATTATAATCATCTTTATTTAATATTACTATTTTCTTTGCCATAATTATTCTCCTTTTTATTTTGTTTATCCATTATACCTTTGGCTAATCCTGATATAAAATCATTTATATATTTTATAATATAACTTAATACATCTGCTATGCCAAAAATTGCAGCCACTCCAAACCAAGCACACATTAGCCATTTATCATTCTGATATCCAGCACTTATTCCAAACATTATACTTATTATTGCTCCTATAAAATACATTTTATTTTTCCTCCTATTATTTATATATTATTTCATTTACCATATTTAATAATTTTCTTCCAGTCTCTAATGAATCCAAATATCTAACCACTAATAATAAATCATCAGGAACTATATTTAATATTTTGCATATTTTTTCTACAGTATATGCAGTAGGCATACAGTCACCTTGAAAATATCTAGTCATCGTTTGTTTTGACATTTTTAATTTTGCAGCTAATTCTTGAGCAGTCACACCGTCACGATATAATATATATTTTAATCTACTACCGAATTCTTTACACCAATCAACATCTGAAAGTTCTGAAGAATTATATTTTATTTCATTATAACATTCTACATAATGTCTATTAACAATATATTTACCACTGTCTTTAAATTCTATTATTCTATCTCCATGATCTAATATTAAAATTCTATGAACATCACCTGCTTTTGCATTAGATTTAGCAGATGTTATATCTTGCCAATATGCTTTATACATATTATATCCATCTAAATCTCTTTTTGCTACTTCATATTTTTCTCCCATACTATTACACTCCTTTATATTTTATTCATTTTTACCTATTTTTGCCCACTTTCTGCCCAGAAAAAGTGGGTTTTAGGTGGGTTTTGCCCACTTTTGTTTTCAATTTTTTGCCCACTTTTTCACATATATGCTAAAAAAAGACTTTATTATACGGTGTTTTTTAACATATATGTTAATTTTTAAATTTTTCAAACTCTTTTTTTATTAATATTTATATAAAAAGTGGGCAGAATTAACATATATGTTAATTTTTTACCTCAAAAAAATTTTTTAAAAAAATATAAAAGTGGGCAGAAATATGCTTTTGCCCACTTTTTTGGCCACAAAATTAATCTTTTTTATCAGAATTTATATCAAAATTTACTCCAGATGGCTTCATAAATTCAATAAATGCCTTTTTGCATTCGGGACATAAATCAAATCTTCTAACAGTTTCATAACTAACATGATCAAATGTTGTAGTAATCATATTGAACTGTCCATCTTCTAAACCAGTTCTTGTATGACTTGGATATGAGTCCCAATATTTAGTATAAAAATTATGACATCTATCACACATATATGCTTCAGCCACTATCTATCACCTCTTACATATAATTTTAATGCTGTTCTACTTTCATCCGGAAATTCTCCTAATTCAACATCAGCAAAAGATGGTATACAAACCAAATTAACACCAATAGGTGCTACGAATCCTCTAGCAATACATATAGCTTTCATTGCTTGATTTAATGCTCCAGCTCCTATTACTTGTATAGTAGCATTTCCTTTTTCTCTAATTAACCCTGCAATACATCCTGCTACTGAATTTGGGTTTGATTTTGTTGATACTTTTAATATTATTTCTTCCATGTTTATTTATCTTCCTTTCGTTTTTTAAATTTATTAATAAAGTTTTTAAACCATTTAAATGGTTCATATTTTGTAAATTCACAACTGATAGTACATACCCCATTACAAGTCGGGCAACGTACGTACTTATGCACTCCAAAACCACCGACAAGATCTTCTACTTCTGGTGATGTCATATCAGTGATTATTTCGCTATCATAATATTTAAATTCACATTTGCATTTTTCGCAAATAATCTTATTATTTTCTGGATATTCTCCCTCTTTTATTATTTCCATGTTTATCTCCTATATTATTCGTTGATATAAAATAATCTTCAATATGTTGTAACATTTCCGGTTCTTCCATATAAAACACTTGATCACTAATTGGTGTCAATACATTAAACATGAATTGACCGGAAACGCCAATCAGGACAATTTTCTTTCCATACTTTTGTTAGTATCTTCATAAATGGTTCAATTCTATCTGGATCCCTCATTATTATCATCCTTTTCTTTATAATTCACATTATATTTAGCAAAGTATTCTTCCATCTTTTCTTCCTCTTCATTTCTTTTCATAAATTTCTTTTCTGCATGAAAAGTAAAAAATCTTAAAAGAATATACATAGCTACTAAATATGCTAAAAATAAAATAATCATACCTATAATACCTATTGCTGTCATTTGTGTTCCTCCTTTAAAATTTCTCTAATTATTTTGTATAATAAATATATGCTGATAATGTTTAACATTATACTTAAAACTTTGCATATAACAGCCACCTCAAATATAATTAAATATTTATACATTTTTATCACTCCATAAAAATAAGAGAGAAATTATTTAATCTCTCTCTTTAATTTTTGTCGATCTCGTTGAACTCCTTTTATTTCCTCACGAACTAAATCAGAAACTCCTTTTCGATACCATTTTGTAGCGGTTAAATCTATAATCCAACCTATTGATTTTGCGACTCCATAACCTAATAACCCACATAGCCCGAATAATGCTAAAGTTCCTTTTCTATCTTCTCCAAATTCAGCTAATCGATTATCAAGATCATTAAGCTCTTCATCACTAAATTGATCTAATTTTTTATTACCGTATTTAATATCGCTTTCTTCATTAAAACGTTCAGTTCGTGAAAATGCTCTTCTGCGTATCCAATTACTCATTCAACTCACCTCCTATATAAGTAAGTGTTTTTGACGCGTCCGTACCTTTTCTTTATAAATAACTTTAGACTCGATTTCATCAGTGTTAAATTTTTTGACTATATAAAATTTAGAAAAATTAGTTATTTCTTTATATATGTATGGTTTATATACACATACAATATTACCATTATCATTATAGCCTGTTTCCATTAATAAACTCCTCTAATTTTTTAAAACATGATACACATAAATCAAAACTTATGGAATGTTTTTGTATACCTGGGGTATCTTGTTTATACATAACCCCTCTATATCGTACTGTATTTGCTTTAACATTTTTGTATCCAACTATTATAGGTATACCGACATTTATCACATTTATATTCACTTGCTTTTTTACCAGCGTAATCTTGTTTAATTAACATATCAATCACCTTCATTATTTAATTCATATATAGCTTTAATCATATCTTTATTATTCAAACCTTTGATTGGGTTCACCATTATTATTTTACTTTCATAAAAATAATCATATAGATCATAACTGTAATCGTCTATTATAATATAATTAAAATCTGTTGATTCAGCATGCTCTATAGGAACATTATCAGCATATAGTGTAGTAGTAACTGTACCACCATTTTCATAAAGCCATTTTTTAATTTCATGACCTCTTTCAGAGCTATGTGTATTTAATGGTAACATATCAAATATTTTAACACCATATTCTTTTAATCTAGCCTTTAATACAACCTCGCATTTTAAATCTTTACGCCATGACGATGTTAAAATTACTTTAGCACCAGTTGCATGAACTATTTTAGATAAACGTTTTAAACATTTAGGATCAAATGGCATTTCGTGTGATATGAAATGCATATTATACTTATTATGTATTTTCTTAGTGTATTTTGTGTTATTTAAAACTCCATCTACATCCAAAAATATATATTTTTCCATATAATACCTCCTTACAAACCAATCATTGTTATATTGCCTATAGTTGTCCCGCCATTCATGATTTGGTCAGCAATTTTTTCCATCCTTTTAGCAGCTGGAGATTCAGGATCTTCTTCCGCTTCTTTTATTTCATCGTGAAACATTTGGGAAACAGTCTTATGTTTTTCTTTAGGCGCGATCTTTTTAGCTTCTTCTATTTTGTTCTCAGGAATACTAAAATTAAAATATACATATGTAGAATCACCAGGTTCTTCTTTATAACCTATATATCTGATATGTAATTTTAAATTTTCATAAACATATTCATAGTTTTGTCTATTTCCTCCGCCTACTCTAGATAATACAGTAGCTATAGTTCCTTCAGGATTTAACCAACAGTCTCTATACCTACCAAAATTACTTCTATTAATATCTATTAAATCTAATATTTTGTCTGCTTTTTCATTTTCTCCAAATATTTGTGTATATAAACCCATATTATATTCTCCCTTCTATATTATAATAGTCATGTATTTGTTTATGTGTTGCTATATCGCCATCTGGTATTGTTATGTATATTTGCTCTTCCTCAATCCATACTATTTCCATATTTATTTTCCCTTCTATTATTCTTTATTCAAATGTTTAATAAATTCTTCATCATTCAATAATGTTTCCAATAATCCATGATTTATTATTATTCTTTTCATTATTTTGTGTTCTGTTTTTATATTATCTATTTCATTTTGTTTAATTCGTTCAATACTACTATCTAATTGTTTTTCTTGTTCAACAGCTAAATTTTTCAATCGATTGATTTCACTTATAGGAACAACTAATTTATTTTCCTTTTGTTCATAAAAACAACCAGGGCAACCTAATTTTTCTACTCTACATGTATCCCATTCTTTTGATCCACATACTTGTTTCAATTCTTTTTTATCTAACACAACAAAAGTTGTATACTCGCCATCATCCCAGGCTAATGCTTTACCTTTGAATAATGCTGCTATGTCGTCTACTGACATTGTTATTTCATTAGAACCATAATGATGACCATATTCGTCTTTAGCTTTTCGATTATTCTCTATTACAGTGAACTTATCAATATATTTATCCATTTTTAATCCTCCTAATTTACTAAATGTTTTATTTCATCCCATATATTATACATTTTACGTTCTATATATTCTATATTAACATATTCTTTACCATCTTTTGATAAATAATCAGTATCTTCATAAAATTTTCTATTAACAACTATAGATAATAAATCACCGAATTCATATAATGCGTTTTTTATTTTTGGTAATTGAGCCATGTATTCCAAATCACTTCTATCGAAATCTTCTTTGTTCTCATCTAACTCAAAAATTATTTTCATTTTAAATCCTCCTTAGTCTATAGCAGGTATATGATTTCCAGTATCTTTATAATTCATTTGCATTAATAATTCTGATATTTTATTTTCATAATATTCTTTTATTTGGACGTGTGAAGCTGTCGCGAAATTAGAATCCACCACCATAAAAGCCTCTAAATCTTTATCAAATAGCAATTTGCTTGCATCTGCACGAGAATTGTTTTTAAGCGCTTTTTCATCAAGAACATCAAACATTATTGTTAAATCACAAAAACCTCTTATGTTCAATCCTTGAATTAAAGAATGGCAAAAAGCTTCGAAAAGTTCGTATTTATCTCGGTCATTACATGAAATATAGAGTTCTGCTATATATTCATCGCTTTTACTATGGTCTATTTTAAGATTATATGAATCAGTTAACATATATCCTAATATTTGATCTTTTTCATTATCAGCAATCTCATGTGTTTTTGAATATGTGAATGTTAAAGGCATATCTGCTAGATTGTAAAGTTTTAGCATCCATCTATCATTAATAATATCTTTAATGATATCGTCTAAACTATATTTATCAGTTAAAGGGAAATTATTTGCTTTTTGATATTTTATATTATTCACATAGTTTATTATTATTTTATTATTCATTTTGATTATCCTCCTATTTTATTCTTTTATACCAACTATATTCTTGTTCATCATCGTTTAAATCATCCTTAATCTTTTCCCATATTGTACCGTTTGAAAAACATTGATTTTTCAGGATTTGCTTTAGAAAGAATACAACTTCCAATTGGGTAAAAATTTTTAGCAGTACATTCGTATTTTGCTTGGTCTATTACCCGATTAGAACTGCAAGAATCATCATTTTCTGTATCGTCATCTTCTTCAATATTTAATGTAACACCATTAAAAAATTCTGAGTCTATTACTTTAATACCATATTTTTTAGCAATATCATGTTCTATTACACATCCTCTAGCTAAACGCCATCCATCATCCATATATAACATGTCGACTTGACCTAATAATTTAATTGATTCACCAATATAAAATAATGCAGGACTATACTCATTATATGTATCTGGATCAGCAGTCTCTTCTATTATTGAATCAATAACTTCAATATGCATAGATTCGAATATTTTCTTTAAATAATTCATTCTTTCTTTTATTTGTTTATGTTTCTTACCATTCATTGGCATTGATATCATTACTTTCATTATTTTTTCCTCCTTAAATATTTTATTTTTAAATAAAGCGCTTGGGTTATATGCCTTATTAAATGATTCTAATGCATGCATAAAACTATCTATAGGATGTAAATGTTTAACATTGGATATTTTTTCTCCAGTTGCGCTATTTATTAAATTATAATGGTTACTTTGCATATCATTTATATCAGATAAATCAACTCCAGTAGCTAATTTTTTTATTTGGCCATTAAAATAAAAATCTTTCATAGCTTTTTCTACATCACCACGACAAGCGCCAGTTATTTTTACAATATTAGCGATAAGTTTATCTACTTCGTTTTTAATTTCTTTTGGAAATACTTCTATTTCTACATCGCTCATTATTTATCCTCCTTTATTTAAAAGAATTCAGTATTATTTTAAATTTTCTGATTTATTTTGTTTTTTACTCCTCCTTACGAATTTAATCGTTCTTTTCCTAGCAGGTTTTTCTTCGAAACAAACCGGTTTTTTCGAATGAGTATTAGTAGGATTTGTCAGACATGTATTACATGGCTCACCATCTCCATTTAAATTTTCATATTTACATTTTGAACAATATTTGTCAAATTCGACAATTTTATCTACAAATTCCATATTACTGAATTCCTCCTTTTTATTTTTAATTATATGGATAAAAGAATCGTTCATGTATCCATGTTCTATAATCTGTTTCTATAGAATTCGCTAATTCATAAGCTGATAATGTTCTTATATTACTATCGTCTATAGAACATCTATACATTATATTATTACCTGGGTTTATATTAACATACATTTGCTTTTCATTTTTGCTTATAAATATTCTCCCTTTTATTTTTTTCTTTAAAATATTGTGTATTTTCATACATAAATCAAACTTTTGTTCATTCATATTTTTTTTTCTCCTTTATAATTTATTTTTCTATTTCATCTTCCGCAATTATGTACCCAAGATTATCTACATGCCCATAATATAATTTATATGGGAAGTTTAATGCAAAATCAAAATCTGATCTTCTTTGAATAAAATTCATACAAGCAAAGTTACCATTTAATGCTTGTCTATAAACTTCTTCTGGACTTAGTGTTTGTGTAATATATTCGTCTACTATAAATTTTTTACCACCTATTTTTTGATGTTTTACTTTTTTCTTTATTTTGAATATTCTATGTTCCATGCTATCTCCTTTCTAAAAAATAAGAGGCTCATTTTGAACCTCAAATTTTCTATTAATCTTTCCAAATTTCTTTAGTCTTATCTACTTTTTGTTTGTAATCTTTTCTATTATCGTAAACATCAGATGTTTTCTTAAACAACCAAGTTCCTCCAATAATAGCTGCTATAAACAATAAAAATTTTTTCATAGATTTTCACCTCCATAATATACTTCGTTTTATTCGCTACCAATTTTTATTAACCCATTTACCTTCATTAAAATTACGTTTTTCTTTTAATGCTTTACCTATAGCTAAATCTATACCGCTTCTACTTTTAAAATGATAATAATATAGATCAATAAATGGTGTATTTAATCTATTTATTCTACCAGATGCTTGCTCCATTATTTTATATGAATAATTCTGACTATAAAATATAATTGTATCTGTTTTAATACAATTCCATCCTTCTGCACCAGCATTATATTGAACAAGATATACCCATTTATCTGAATCTGGTATTTCTTGATGTTTATGCCCATTCCATTCGGCTATTTCAACATCTTTTCCATAATGTATGTTTTTAAGTATATCTAATTCATAATCGAAATTATAAAATATTATTGCTTTAGGCGTTTTGTCTAATATTTCTAATAATTTTAATATTCGTTCGTCGCTTTCGTTTACAATACGTCGTAATACATAACATAAACTACTAGCCTGTTGCATCGGTTCATTTTTATATGGATCCCATCTAGTACTAATAGCTTTTTTATATTTTTGTATATCATAATTTACATAAACAATTTCATGATGCGGAACAGTAGTTCTTTGAAAATCCATATTAACTAATATTCTATTACGTAATCTTATTAGACGACCTGTGTTTATATATTTATCTATTTTAGGGTATTTTGAAAATCTAGAATATATTATATGTTCTCTTGAAAATTCTGTTTTATTACGATAAAAACCATTAGCTATAAATACGGGGATATAATCTGACCAAGTATCCCCTGGTGTAGCTGATAGTAATATCCACTCATTTTGTTTTGCAATTTTTAGAAAAGATTTTACCCAAGTACCGCTTCCAACAACTCTTTGCTCATCAAATATGAAGAAAGCATTTTGAACTCCTACATATTTTTTAATATTATTCCAACTATCAACAATTACATTATGTTTATATAATTTTGGTTCTGATTTTGATAGCATAAAAGGGCCCATTTCTGCTTCCCATTCTAATGTATCACGTTTTCTAGCAGTAGTTATTATATATAAATCTTTAACGTCTTTCATTTCGACATACTTATTTATATCAATCTGACCACCATGCTTTGTGAAATAATAATATAGAGCGGTCCTAGATTTTCCAGAACCAACTCCGTCCGTTTAATATACAACCATTTTGCATATTTTTAACCGCTTCTAATTGATAGTCGTACATAAACTGTTTTTTACTCATCTAGGACACTCCTTTCTTAATTTTCCACATTATTCCATGCATTTTCCATAAGTTTTAAACTCATATCAGCTAAAATATTATCGACTTTAGTTCTGGTATAATTACTCAATTTAATATATTTTTTATGTTCATCATACCATTTAAATATTTCTTTTAAATCTTCTTGGTCTTTAGTTGCTTCATATTTACGCCAACTAAATGACCACCAATCACAAATCATTTCGATAATATAACAATCAGGCATATCTAATACTTTAATACCTTCATTTGGCTCGTCATTAATTAATACCCAATATTGCCAATGATGTGGATTGTTATGAATATGATGTAACCATGCATAATTAAATTTATCTACAACTTCTGAAGATCTATTTCCGCCATAGAAATAATCATCATATGCTTGATATTCTTCCTCATCATATTTTGTTTCATCATGCAAATAAACAACATTTCTATCAACGTCATTTTCTACACTAGCATCACCAAATATTTCTGGTAAATTATTTTGAAACCATGTGTATGCTCTTACAACATTTGCTTTATGATTTTTTATATATTCATCATATTCAACACTCATTATATACCTGCTCCTCTCAATACATGTCGTGGTCCATATCCATTTATATCATGCCATATATCATGTATTTTATTTGTTTTATATGCATGCTTAAGCATACTTCTAGCCATTTTTCTATTATATACTGGTCTAGTTATATATATTTTATTTTTATTTGCCATTTTACTTCATCCCTTCATGTGTTATAGATTTTATTGCCCAAGATTGCGCCTCTTCTAATTTAGTATAAGCTAATGATGCTTCTCTGCTAGATTTACCTTCAAATATTTCATCTAAACATTTATACATCTCAGAAAATGCAAAACGTATATATTTTGATTTTTGATCTTGCTCCTCTGTTAAATGATCATTGTATCTCGCTCTAACATGAAGATTCTCATTTTTTAAATCTTCTTCATTAATATCATTTTGATTATTGTTTTCTTCCATAATATTTTCCTCCGTATTTAATTAATCTTATTTCTGGTATTGTAATATATTCCGGATCTGCATCGAAACGTTCTATATTACCATCTAATTTTCCACCAGCTATTAAATATTTATCTTCTTTATAAATTGGTATATTAAAAGTATTATGATCTTTGACACCATATACATGGGCCTCATCAATAATTTTATATATCCACTCTAATAAAACTTCATTTTGTTTTTTAAGATATTCATTATCTTTATTTAAAGATTCCATTTTATCAGTATATAATGCTTTAGCATCTAACCAATTAGTTTTTTCGACTTTTAAATTAAAATTTTCATCATTTAATATTCTACACTCTTCAGTTTTATTATTTAATAATGATTTTAATTCTTGTATACTTTTTTGTTGTCTTTCATTTTTTATTTTCAAATTCTTTATATATTTAAATATCATTTGCTATATCTCCTATTCTTTTTTTTATTATTTTATGCATTAGGTGGTGTTGTAGTGTCATATTCAGCACTATCTGTTATAGTTAGTACATTCATATATAATTTATTTTCAGTATTTAAATATTGTATATCAAACATAGGTGAACTATCTAATGATGTACCAAATATTGCTTTTTGATTATCTAATGCTTTTATGGCATCTTGGGATGACCCAACGGTCCAATAATCTTTCCAAATAACATAAATATCGCATTCGTCTTGAGCTGTTATTATTTGCTCTGCCTCTAAATAAGCTCTAATTTTAGTTTTACATAATTCTATAAAATCTTCTACTGACATAATAAAAATCCTCCTAAAAAATTAAATTTTTGGTAATGGTATATTTTCTAATATTGATCTTTTTATCAATATATTAATATACTCGTTCATAGTATATAATTGATCTTCCAATATATTTCTTCTAGCTAATATATCAAATTCTAAAACACCGACATCATCTTTAAGTAAAACATTTCTTAAACCATTATATCTTATAACATTTTGCATATATTCTGCAATAAATCTTACTCTATAATCCGGATGTGTCATGTATTTTACAGTTGTAGACAAATCGACCTTATCTAAAGCATTTATTTCTTTAATAACATTTTTAAGAACATCATCCTCTATTAAATTTTCCTTTTTATTCTCGTCCATAAAAATCCTCCTCTGTTTTACTAATTTCATATCATTTATTTTTAATAAATTATTTCTCAATTCATTAACTTGCCATGGTTCAAGACATGGATCAAATGTAAATATTTGAGTTAAACTAGGTTTTTCATCTTTATAATAAACCCATGTTTCTTCAATTAAATATCTTGGTTTATTTCGTTTTCCCAATAGTGACTCACCTCTCTTTAGAAAGGTAAGTCATCTTCAGTTTCATATCTACTAGCAAATCTATCAACATTTTGAACAACTTCTATAGCATTTAAATATGCCGTACGTCCTGTTTTACCATTTACTTCCCAATCATATGGTCTTAAATCTAAGTTTACAGATGATATATCCATCTCATCTAAAATACCTATACTTTCTTCATTTAAACGTCTGTGATTTTTACCAGATATAACATATGCACTAGGTCCTCTACCACTAAATTTTATTTTAACTTTTAATGTCATAAATGGCTCTTCGTCTTCATTTCTAGGAGCTTTTATTTTGACATTCCATCCCATTTTTATCAATTCATCACAAATTTCTTGATTTGGTATGATTATACAAAAACTTCTATCTCCTTCTCTATTAAATTTTCCTTCAGTTCCAGAGAAATTTCTGTAAATTATTCTACAATCCTCAATTTCTAACAATTTTCTTGATTCATTAAAATTAATTTTCATAATATTTTAATTCCTTTCTTTTAATATAAATTTGAAAAAAAAAAAAACAAAAGAGCCTATTTTCTAGACTCTTTTAAAGTGGCTTTACATTCTTTGATTTTATTAGCTAAAGTTATGTCTCTCTCCGACAAATAAATTTGCCTGTCTAATATATTATTTTGTCTTTTTAGTATAAAAATATCTGATCTTTGTAAATTTGCATCTCTTTCTAAACTTCTAATTTCAGAATCAGTAATCTTTTTATCTAATACTAAAAATCCTAAACTTCCAATTAAACAAGTCCAAATTACTCCTTTATGTTTTTCATATTTTTCTTTAGCTTTTTCTTTGAATTCTTTAAATTTCATTTTAAACCTCCTTCATAATATACTTCGTTTTATTCACTATTTATGAATAACATATCTAGATAAATTATGACCTAATTGGCATTCATTCATATCAAATTTAGGACATTCCCAACATGTTTCATAGTGTGGGTCATGACAAGGAGGATAAGGTTCATACTTACCATCTACTGTTAATTCCATTTTGTTAGGATGGCACTGGATCATCTGATACAAACCATTCGAAATCACCATATTGCGATATCGTATCAACAGCTTCATCTACTAATTTATTATAATAAGATTTGTCTATTTTATCTTCACAAATATTTCTAACCATCTCAGATTCTAACCATCTAAATCCTTTAGCTCCAGTGGCAGAATAATATTTACCATCCTGCTCTCTCATTAACAGACCAGCTCCATTACCTGGTAATATAGGACAGAAATTACCAACTCTTCCTACAAATTTATAATCATGTCCTTTATTTATTTTGATTATTAGATCATCTAATTCTTTATCACCAGATTTGCCAGATAAATCTAATTCGATACCATTAGCTTTAGCATTTTTAATGATTTTATCAAGTTGTTTTTCATATTCAGAAACATCTGGTAATTTTTCATTAAAATCTAAAAACAAAGATGATTTTACAGATTTTGTCTCACACATATCATCAAATACAATAGGTTCTTTACTAAATAATGTCTTGAATACATATGGAATTTGGAATTGTGTTCCAGTTGCATCCCAATGTCCAGCTTTCTTTCCATTAACATCATCTTTAGAATATTTACATACATATACAGCATCATTTACTAGACACATTTTTTCGTATGTAGCCTCATGCTCAAAAGTATATCCATATTTCTTACCAAAATTCATAACGAATTCGATTATTTCTGGAGTAGCATTAGGTATTTTGATTGAATCTGTCTTGATATGTGCTACTGTAAATCCTCTATTTTGAACCTCATGCTTTAAATCAATCATAAATAAAGCTCCACGTTTCGCAACTATATTATCTTTATTTCGAATATCTCTAAATGGATTATCAAAATTAGCAGCAGTTAAACCATAAACTGAATTTATAGCAGTTTTTAATGCATTAGCTAAATTCTTTGATGTTAATTCACCATCTATTACTTTTTGAACATATGGTGTTAGCTTACCGTCAAGCATATTATTAACAGCATCCCAATCTTCATGCTTAATATTAACCCTACCTTCAACAATGTCTCTGAATCTTCTTGTGTATTCTGGTCCGAAATAGACATTCCGCAATATCGCTATGAGGATGCATAGAAGCAATATCGAGTAAAGCAACATTACAATGAATTCCAGGTTCGGCATATACATAACCTCCTTCACCTACTTCCTCATCTCGATATGTAGAAACTCCAGATTCATATTTATATCCTGGAAAATATGGAAGAATACTCTTAGCTTCTCCATGTTTTTGTTTCATCATATCTGGACAAGCTTCTTTTAAGAATTTTTCTATTTCTGGATCTAAATAATTTACTGGTTCTGCTAAATTTCTATAAAAGAATTTACTTTGAGGTTTCTTTTCATTGCCAAATATTATTTTAGTTGTTAACATATTTGTAGTATCATTTACTGACATATCAGCCAAATCAGCCAATATTTGTCTTGCTAACCAGTCTGCTGATAAATAATCGAATGCCGCTTCTGTTGCTATAACGTCATTGTCACAATATTCAGCAACTTCAACCCATTTTTCTTCTGGTACTGGTTGATCCCATGGCAAACCTAATTCTTTATGATGTATACCCATTTCAATCTCTAATTTCTTTAAAGATTTCTTATTACCAGCTGACGCAAAGTCATAAATATCAGTATATGATAAATTATATGCTTCTCCGAAGAATGCGTTTCTTTCTCCATTTATTATTCTTTGAGATAAATTAAACAATTCAATATTTGAATAACCTAACAATCTAGCATATATTATATGATTGTCGTATCGTCTACAGTTGAATCCAACCAAACGATATTGTAATAATTCATGAACCTCATTTGGATCAGGATTTATCATTCTAACTATTGGATTATCTTTTCCTTTTTTCTTCCAATTTATAAGTAATAAATTTGGAAATACTTCTATGTCATAAAATACTATTTCAGCATTTTGACTATCTATATGTTCTGAATGATCTTCAGATTTAAAATGCATTTTGTTTACTAATTTCACACAATAGTCTGATTGATTAGTACTATTTAATGCAAATGCATAGATTTCATTTTTCATATCAGATACATCATATTTAACACCTCGTTCGTAGGCATCTTCAAGTATCTTATATATAAAATCTATACTAGGCTTAGTTCCAGGGTGTATTTCTTTATTCAAATTACGCTGTATCATTTTTCGTATACCCTTTTCACTTTTTATTACATTATCGCTTATCATTTTAGTTTCTCCTTTCATTGGTAGACCGGAACTAATACTTTTTATAGGTAAGTTATTACATTTTGAAAGTTTTCTTCTTAAAGAACTCTTTCCTGTAAATACTTTAATTTCTATGCTATCTGCATATACTCTACTTAATTTTGTTACATCTCCTGTATAAATATAATGTAAATGTATACCAGCTCCTGATTTTGATAATTCAGCGTAAGTAGCCGGCCATTTACTAGCTTCTATTAAATTCTTTTCAAAAGATTTATGACCATTTTCATCTTTAAGGTCAAAATCTATAACTATATGATTTTCTGGTATTTTGACGTAATGAACTTTTGAAGTATCTATATCTTTTAGTTTTCTTTTAACATCGTCCCATTTTTTACTAGGAGTTTCTTTACTTGTAGCATATTGGGCAGGACAATCTTTACATTCTTCATCAAACATAGATTTTTGCTTTTTAAATTCTATTTTATAAGAATCATCTTCTTGTTTTTGTTCATTTTGAATATTGTCGTTATTATCATTATCAAATATTTCATATTTAAATCCATTATATACATTTCTAGTTCTAGAACCATCATCATTTATTATTCGTTCTTCATGAGATTTAAAATAATTTTTTAATTCTTCTTTAAATACTCTTTGAGAAAATGGATGTGGAACATTAGCATCTAAACAATAATTTTTATACATTTCCCATGCTATTTTTAATGTAGTCGAATCTTCTCTTTTAAATATATGATAAGAATCTAATACAAAATTATAAAAATCATTTGAAGCACCCATCATAGATATAGGTATATATCCATCATAATATTCTGGATCTTTTAAATATACTTCTTTGCAATGCCATGCAATTGGACCTAATTCAAAACTTATTTCTTTTACTAATTTTTTATATTTTGAAGCAGATACTTTATTACCTGTTGGATTGACATCTATTAATCTTCTAACCAAACCAGATTTAGCATCAGTTATTTTAACTGGTCTGTTTGTACCCATGAATAGGAAACATTTAAATCTGTTAGCATAAGTAGATTTATACTTTTCATTAACAGTCATAAGCTCATGAGATACTAAACTATTTAATCTAGTATTGTCTTCGATTTTAGATAAATCACCATCATGTTGTATTGCCACTAATGGGTTTGTTTTGAATGGTTCTAAAGCAAACGAACTACTAGATGAGCCTAATGCTTTAGCATCAAATACAGTCCAATATCCTTCAAATAATTCCTGAATAATATTAAGAACAGTTGATTTACCAGTTCCAGCAGCACCATAAAATACTAAAAATTTTTGAATCCATTTTGAATCGCCAGTTACAATAGAACCTATAGCCCATTCTATTTTATGTCTATTTTCTTTGTCATATAAAACATCCATTAATTCATTATAAGCTGATATATCACCTTTTTTCAATGGATATGGTAAGGATTTACTTGAGTAATCTTCTCGACATGCTTTATCGTTTGAAAAAATCAATTTCTCATCAAGCATTTGGTAAGAATCTCTTTTTTGTTTTTGACAATATTTATGCCAAGCATCTATAGTACCACTAGAAGCATCCCAAGTATATAATGTAATAACATTAAGATTAGGATTGTCTTTTTGTAATTTATTAGAAAACTCACGTAATGCATCATCGATAATACTTAATACATCATCTTCATTTGTTGACCAAACACCTTTATCTTCTAACCATATAGCATAAAAATCACTACCTCTAATCATCAAATCCTTCGATTTTGGATATAAACGGAATTTAGGGTATACACAAATATCACTATTTTTGCTACTTCCAACTTTTTTTGTTGCAATAACTAAAAAATCTACCATTTTATTTTACCTCCGTATTTATATCCATTTTGAATTGTTTGTTTCTTTATCTTTTGCCACATTTTGGTACATGTTTATTCCTCCTCTCATTATTCTATAGTATTTAAATAAGCACACATTTGTGACCATATTTCTTCTCTTGTCATGTCTAATGTTGTATTTCTTATATAAAATAAACCTCCTCGACCATTTCGTTCATAATTTCTATTCATAAAATCACTTATTATTTTAGTAACGCCATCTTCATCAAATACATCATCAGTAACCATACTTAATCCTAAACTTGACATCATTATCCAGAACCATTGTTGCGTTCTATCACCAAGTCTTGGATTATCCATAATATATTCTATTCTTATAGCTAAAGCCAATATCATTTCTAATACTGAGCATGGACCGTCTATAGCATCTAAAGCCTGAAGAGGTAATCTTTTTTCATTTACAAAACGTCTTCTTAAGCCTATACCATCCATAGCTCTACTACTATCTCTTTCCATGTAAAAATCAAACTTTATATCATGCATTAATCTTAAAAGTTTATCATATGACACATATTTATTAGCTCGATATTTGCATGCAAACCAATATAACCATTTAAAGTAATCTTCTCTGACTTTTTCAA
Organism: uncultured Caryophanales bacterium; assembly: GCA_946628005.1. Taxonomy (GTDB): domain Bacteria; phylum Bacillota_I; class Bacilli_A; order RF39; family UBA660; genus UBA3789. The sequence goes on along the minus strand of CAMOWA010000013.1, from coordinate 7,454 downwards.
CGTTTTCAATCATTTTGAAATATTATCCTTCCATAGGTGCAATTTCTTTAAATTCTTTTTCAGATCTTAATATAACATAATCTGTTTCTCTTGGTTCATTTCTAACGTACAAGGTTTCAAGATATGGGTCTTCATTTAATGCTTTTATAGCGTCATTACCAACTACATCTTGAATATCAGATACTATATTATCTTCTTCATCAGCTAATATACCATCTGCATAATACATTAATGGTACTTCTTCATTACCAAATTCACCATATTCATCTTCACTTATGATATATGGTGGTATTGTATTATGATCTTCCTCCACTGTATAATTTTCTTCACTTTTTTGGTTATTATTTTGGTTTTTTATAATTTTTTCAAGCTGTTGTTTATTATATTCAGCTTGAGCTTTAGCGTCCCTAATATTTGTAATGTTAACATTTGAATCATCTGTTTCGTTTTCTTCATTTTGATTTACATCCTCTTCTTTAGAGAATTCAATTCCATTAGAATTAGTTTCTATAACTAAACCTGCTGCTTTAGCTTTGTTTTCAATACAATCTAATCTATCTTTAAATCTGTCGATAACTTCATTAATTTCAGCATCGACTCTTTCTTCAACTTTCTTTTTAATAAAGAAATACATTGAGGCAGCACCGATTACAAATCCAGTGCCTGTCCCTAATATAAATGCTCCTTTTTTATTCATTATTTATTTCCTCCTATTTTAAAAATTATTTTCTAGTTCGTATTTTTCAAATTTTTCATTTATAACTCCATCAATGTTGAAATCTAATATTATACTTCTTTCATGTCCGTTTACAAAACGTCTTTTTGACTCATTTGATACATCATATATGCCAAAATCAACATAATTATCACCAACATCGTTTTTGTCAGGATCATATATCCATCCAACTTTTCTACTCAATGCAGTAACTGGAAATCCTAATAATTTGTATACTTCATCCAAGAATAAATATCCTTGTGATTTTAATTTATCATTACAAAAGTTTTGTTGTTGTCTTAAGAATAATAAATTCATATTTGGATCTTTCGACCATGCTGGACATGTTTCGTCAAATATTTTAGCAGTTGGTGAATATTTTGTTACGTCATCAACTTCGTATACAGTCTCTTTAACTTCTTTTTCTTTGCCTTTAGCATCAACTTCTGTTTTAGTTATTTCTTTTGCTTTAATACCATAACGCATTTCTTGGTCTACTTCTTTACCATATTTATCTACTACATTTTTACGATATTTCTTAAATCCTTGATTAACAGTTGTATAAGCAGCTGCTAACATAAGATTTCTCTTTTTCATTATTTTATGACCAGTTAATATACTTCCAACTGATAATACACCAATAACTACTGAAGGCATATAAGCTTTTATTGTTTTAGCAACTGTTTGAACTTTTACTATTTTAACATCCCTTTTCATATCTTCTTCTGTATAACTTATTTCACTTCCATTTTGAGATGCATTATAAGTTTCATCTATTTTTTGCATTGTATCAGCTCTTTCTTCAGCTATTTCTGATAATTTCAATGTAGCTTTACAAGCTAAAATAGTACTTGTTATAGTACCTGCAATTCCAGCACCTAATAATATTTCTGGGCTGTGTTTCTGAATTCCAGCCCATAATGTTTCTACAAATTTAATTTTCATTTTTGATTCATCCTTTCTTAATCTATTGGCATAGCTTTTGGTAATTTTATTGAGAATCCATCTCTAACTCTGATTATTTCAGCAGTTCTTAAGCTAGTCCATCCATAATTATTATCTGTATATTCGCCAGTTATACCAGCCAAATCATATAAATCGGCTACTCTTACTAATCCATAAGATTCAACCATTTCATCCATACGTTCTAATACATCTTCAGCATCAGCTCTACTTTCGAATCGTATATCATTATATGAATAATTTCTTACTTCTATTGGATCTCTTCTGGAAATTCTAGTGTCTCTATCATAATATGATCTATATGATACTTTATCTGCATAACCAACTTTTCTACTACCATGTCTTCCAGTTTCACCATATAATATAATATCTATACCATCTGTTACTATATCTGATATAGCTTTCTTAAGAGCAGGGATAAGAACATCTCTTAATACATATGTTTTAACATTTTTTGCATCTTCTGATATAATTTCTCCTGCCATTTTGCTTAAAGTACCTTTTTGTTTCACTTTAACATTACCTTTTACAATCTTTTCAGCTCTTTTTTGAGTTGTTATTTCAGCTGTTTGTTGCTTTTGTTGTTCTTTATATTTATTTGAATTAGGTTTTATTTCCTCCATTGTCTTTCTCCTTTATACTTTATTTTGAAAAGAAAAAAGAAAGGAAGTTTATTTACTTCCAATCTTTAAGTATTACTCAGCTATATCATCTGAATTTTCTTCTGTTGATTCTGGTACTTCTTGTTCTTGAATTTCAACTTCATAACATTCTGTTGAATCTTTTTTAGATTTTTTTGTTACCCTACCAATTGCAAATCCTGATCCGAAAGCACCTAATATACAACCTGCTATTTTAAGACCTTTTTTATGTTTCATAAAGAATCTTTTTACAGCTCCTGGCTCTTTTTCCTCTTTCTTTTCAATTGTTGCAACTACTTTAGTAGTCTCCTCTACATTTTCAACTGAATTTTGTGTTTTTTCACTCATTACAAGTTCCTCCTTTTAAAAAATTTAGATTTAAAGCATAACACTTCATAATATAATCGGTTTTTTACGCGATTAATATATTTTATTATAATCTTCCTTAGGTAATACTAAGAAATCTATTGATATAACGGCTTTCCCTTTTTCATCTAATATAGCACCAAAAGATGGTTCAATTAATCCATCATCTAACTTCCATCCAAGTGTTTCTCCTAATGCAATTTGTGGTAAACCTATTTCATCATAATATTCATTTAATGAAATATAATTTTCGTACGTAATCCTTCTATTTAATTTATTTATAATTTCTTTAATAGTTTCCATATCCGATGTAAAATATCTTCCAGATATAACATCATAACATATACTATCTCCACCAGCAGCTATTATTAATGCTGGAGTTTGATCTTGATTATCTTTTACTGCTTTTGCAGCGGCTTTTTCTCTTACTTCTTTCTCTTTATTTTCTCCAATAGTCTCTAATACACTATTACGATATCTTTTGAAAGAATTTTCTGTTACCGCATATGCAGTTGCTAGAGCAGCATTTCTTTTTGAACTAATTCTATGTGCACTTAATATACATACTACAGATGACATAAATAAACTAGCAGCTGGAATATAATCTTTCCAAGCTACTTTAATTACCTCTTTTACTGGTAATTTCTCATCTGGAGCATATTCTAGTTCATCTTTTTTATTATCTATATGGTCTAAAGCTTTTGGTGTTGCTTTAACGGCTACAACTATAGAAGCACCTGCCGTTCCAATACCAGCAATAGTCAATATTGTTGAACTATGTTTCTTTATAAATTGTTTTGTATTATTAAACATTGATGATATATTCATTACAATATTCTCCTTTCTAATATAGAATTAAACATTTTCTATGTCATTTTTCTTTAAATATTTAGCTACAGCCTTATCAATTTCTTCTGTTCTTTCTTTTTTCTCAGCTACGCTAGATACAATAGTACCAACTACTGATAGACCTAACCCTAATATTGTTAACCAATTAATTTTTTTCATTTTTAAATCCTCCTTAAATTATAATAATGATAAATCATCTATAACTATTATAAAACATTCTAATCCATCGTCCATAACAGTTCTTTGATGTTCAAATTTTAATTCTTTGTATTCTCCATTATCTGACCATCCGATATTTCTAGCAATGTTCGTAGACTCTAAACCTAAAAACTCATAAAATTCAAACATCGATACATATCCAACTGCTGCTAATTGTTCATTCATGTACTTTTCAGCTTTTAAAACATCATCAATTTTAGCTTGGAAATAATTCAATGTTTGAAAATCAAAGAATAAGTATTCATTATTAGTTACTAGATCCTCATTTTGGATAATACTTGAATCACAATTGTTTTCGGCTATTTTACCAATTATCTTTTCTTTGGCATTTTCTCCATAAAGTTGTTCAGAAGCTTCAATATATTCTTTATATGACTTATCTAATAAAGAATATGCTGCTATTAAAGAAGTTTGCATCTTTTTATTTAGATAATTAGAGCTAAAAATACAAGTCAAAGTTCCAAACATACACAAACCTGTTGGAATATATTCTTTCCATACTAATTTAACAATGTCTGATTTTGATAAATCTTTATCCTCTTCTTTAGCTTCTTCTATTATTTTTAAAGCTTTCGGAGTAGCCTTAATAGCAGTTATTGTAGTTACAATAACACCTGCTCCACCTAATATAGTTAATATTGTAGGTGCATTCTTTTTCATAAATCTTTCCACTTTCATTTTTATATCACCTCCTTTCAATAAAAAATAAAAGGACACTATTTGGTCCTTATTTCAATATTTGGTAATCAAGGTGCACTGATTAAGCACCTCATAATAGGATTTGTAATTTTCGCGAATTTTAAAAAATAAGAGAGAAACTGTGTTATTAGTTTTTCTCTTATGTAGAAAGATTATTTATGAATTTTATCTTTTTTCTTTCTGAAAAATAACTTTTTAATTATCCATGTAAATAACATCAAATCTCCGATTAGTATAAATAATGGTATTAATACCAATCCAAATTTAAATAAAACATAGATTAAAGCTATACATATAATTAATAACAATAAAATTAATGTAATCATATTTTTATCTCCTTTCTATCACTTCATAATATTATATGTTTTATTCGCGAAAGATTTAGAGGATTTGTATAACCCTCTAAATTGGAACATTTAACGCTTTGATTTATTTTTCATTGTGTCAGGTATGAATACTTTACCCGGTGAGCTAGTTATTATATTTCCGCTTTTATCAAATTCCCAAGCGTTTCTTATAGTTTCTTTTTGTATCTTTTTATCTCCAAACCATTCTGCTAGACTGACACCTATTCCAATTAAACCTACACCAGCTGTCAATACATGACCGATAAGCGCGATTTTATTATTTCTTTTTGTTTTTCTATCTTCACTTTCGATCTGTTCGACCTTAATAAGTTCGTTTCGGATATCGTCTAAATCTCTGGCGAGATCAGCATACTCTTGACTTCCTATTTCAACTCCTTTCATTTGATTTTTACGTTCTTCATAATCTGCCCACAAGGCTTTCTTTGTCTCTTCCATAACCTTTTCCTCCCTTAATTTATTGAAACGCATGTTCCATTAAAGTGTCTGTTTTTTCTGCGTATACTAAATATTATTTTGAAATTTGTGTATCTATATCTTTTAATATTTCTTCTCGCATATTTTCATCTATTACTACATCGTGTTGCACTTCAAACATTGCGTTTTTAATTTTTCTATCGTTTAAATTGCCATTAGTCATTTTGAGTCGTGCTAACCCAGTTATATCGTCGATTTGTATCATTCCGACTTTTGAATATTTTGTTCCAAAAATTCTTCTTATTAGCAAAACCCATATTACTCCAGTAATAAAACCTATCCAATAATATAACATTTAATATACCTCCTTTCTATTTTGAAAAACAAAAGGACATTTAATTTCTTAAATATCCTTTTATTAAGGGATAAGATACACGCGCAGTGTGCATCTCCATAATATACCCTGTTTTAATCGCGTTTTTTATCTAAATATTCTATTATATTTTTAACGTCTCCAGTGAATAAAATATCGCCTATAACTTCTTCAAGTGTTATATATTCTTTTCCATTTTGAACATCTTCTTTATCTACAGCTACTACAGCATAACACTTATCGTTATTATCTGATATATAATCATTTAAATCATCAAATATATAATCTAATTGTTCTTTTGCCATTTTTTCATTATCATCCATTAATATCACCTCCTATCTCTATATTTACTTAAATCATTTTTTATTTTGCTTAACTTTTCTTTGTTACCAGTAGATTGAGTAATTGATGTTGCAAATGATTGTTTAAATAAATCTATGCCAGGACATAACTCATCATATTGACCAGATTCTAATCGTTTTAACAAACACATATTTCCGACTATCATTTCATTGCATCTTTGTATAATAAAATCCACAGATGCAATATAACCACTCAAAGCTTCTTGCAATTCATCATCATCTTTTGGATCTACAAATTTGTCAACCATCATAGATGCACTCTTACTTGCTTCTAGTAATATTTGTACTTGTATACTTACTATGTCGAGTATTCTAACTCTTTCATTTATTAAATTTAACATTTCTGTATTATTTTGAATACATTCATTTAATTTTTTATGTAACCAATTTTTTGCATCGTAATAATCCATTTTAATACCTCCTTCTTTACTATATTTGAAAAATAAAAAGAGAAGTATAATTATAAAACAATATTACTCACCTCTCCATAATATGATGTGTTTTTCTCGCGAAAATCAAAAGACTAATACTATAGTCCTTTGATGAATTTGTTCCATTCTTCTTTCATATTTTCATATTCTTTTTTAACATTCTGTTTTTCTCGTTCAATATTATCTTTAGCTCTTTTAAATTTATAATAAGTTATTATTATAATTCCGTAAATAAAATATTGATATAAGTGTCCATAACATTTTAATTAATTCCTTTCTGTATAAATCTCCATAATACAGCATGTTTTATATGCGAAAACTAAGAGGGCATTACTCAAGCCCTTCCGTAGTATTCATTTGAACATCCTTGTTAATTTTCAATTTACTATCCATAAAATTATTTATATCATCTCTGTTAACTTGTATAAATTCTACTAATAACAATAATAACAAAGTGTATAACATTCCTTTTATAACATATCGCATTTTGAATCTCCTTTCGCATGTTCTCATAAAAATATATGTTTTTTACGCGAAAAAGAAAATGGTCTTTATTTCGACCTTTTTCTAATACGTTTTAATATTTTATGTAGTACGAATATTGGTAATCCTATTGTTAATATAATTCCAGTTCCTAATACTAAATATGCTGATGTAGGTATTTTTTTATTTTCATTATTACATGTGGGATGACCGAAGTAATTCTCAAAATTTTTATCTCCAAATCTTATCCCGTCATCGTAACATATTTCTATCATATCTTCATCATCACATACTTTTTTCCAATCATTATATTTTTCAGGATTATTTTTCTTCCATTCATTAAAACTTAACATCTTATTAAAACCTCCTTCTATAAAAACATACGTTTTTTACGCGAAAATAAGCAAAAATAGCCTTAAAAAAGGCCAAAAATAGCCAAAAACGCAGAATACGTACGAGGATCAATTTTCCGCCATTTTGACCCTTTATAAACAAGTTATATGACCTAAAAATAAAAAAGGCTTAAAATCGATTCTCAGAGGTCGTTTTTTCAGTAATTTCGAAAAAATTG
>CAMOWA010000012.1 GCA_946628005.1 uncultured Caryophanales bacterium | reverse complement strand
TTGGCATTGGTGCTTCTGCAGCTTGTCTAGCTGAGTTTATATCTGCTGCTGGTGGCGCCATCATTTCTCTTAGTTTTTCATCACCCATTTTATATTTCCTCCTTACTTATGTAGTTATTATTGTAAATACTAATTACCATCCATACTATATTCCTCCTTATTTATATATTTATTATAACAAATTTTAATTAAATGAAAAATGGTTTTATTTAATAATTCTAATTATGTTAGAAAATTATATTTTAGCAATACCCTCTACTATTTCAACATTTGGTATTTTTAAAAACAATTTTGTAGGTAAAGATATTTTTGATTTAGCTAATCCTCCGCCTATTATTATTTGATCTTGTTCTTTTATTAATGGATCAACTAGTATCATCCAATCTTTTGGAAGGGCAATTGGAGTAATACTTCCATATTCCATTTGTGTTTTTTCTAAAACGTAATCTAGATCTGCTACTGATACAACTCTAGAGTTAGTATATTTTCTAACTACACTTCCCATATTATATTTATATCCAATAGGTACTATTAAAGCACAGTATTTTTTTATTTCATTTCTTTTGCATTCTACTATTAAACAGTTAAAACCTATTTTTTTATCTATTTTGTATTCTTCACAAAGCATATTTCCATCTTTATAATCCGGGTTTATTTCAGCAACCATAAACTCTTCTTTTTCTTCTTTATTATCCCAATCTTTTACAAAATCATAAATACATTTTGGAACCATATTTTGATTTTTTATAATTGGTTTAAATTCTAAATTTCCTATTTTCATATATACTCCATATTTTTTAACTCTTTTTAATAATTCAAAATCTTTAAATACTTCTTTTTTTTATTAATTGTCTGTTGGTTTTGTAATTAATAACATATTTTTATCTTCATCATAAACACCTAATTCATATCTATAATCTGATTTTCTTAAATCTAAAAATATTTCTTTGTTATCTTTTTTTAGTTTTTTCTCTATTTCTTTTATTTTATCTAGGGAATCATATCTAAATTTATATAAATTAGTCGATTCTTGATATTCTTTAAAATTAGGAATATCTTTTTTTGCATACTCATAGGTAACAAGCATAATTATTGTATTATCTTTTTTTAGTTGCATCCATGAGATAGGTTCATATTCTGTATATTCTATTTCAAAATCTAAATATTTGGTATAAAATTCAGCTGATTTAAATATATCTTTAACTACAAATTCAATTACTATTTCCATAATTAACTCCTATTTTTTTCCACATAATTTGTGAATTATTATTTCATCTTTTTTATACTATCTATTATTAATTTAGATATTTGTTTTTCATGTTCTTTATAATTATGAGTAGAGTTTGGGACAACATAAAATTGAAATTTTGCATTTTTATACCTTTCTTTAAATACATTTTCTACATAACTAATATCCCAATTTTTATATACATGTTCATTTGTTCCAACAATAATAGAAATATATCCTTTATAATTTAATGGTTTGTCTCTATTTCTGTTTTCTTCTAGTTTAAATAAATCTGCTTTTGATCCTATTGACATAGTTGTGGCAATCTTTATTGCTGAAAATTCATCTGTTACCATTTCATATGGTTTTTGATTCTTAACTAACTCTTTACTCTTTTTTATATAATTATCATACTCGTCTTTTACTCTAGAACGAAATCTATTTATCATGTCTACTGGACTTAATAAAATAATTTTATTAACATCACCTATTTCTTCACAATAATTAGCAACTTTTAATGTTCCTAGACTTTGCCCTACTAAAATAATATCTTTATATTCTCTTTCTTTGGCATAATTAACTGCAGCTGAAACATCATATATAGATTCATCAAAGTTTTCATAAATGTTTCCTGCTTTAATTGTCTCATTTATACCATTATTTTTTCGATGTAGGCGGAAAAATTGTTCTGATCCTCTATTGTTACATATCATAAAATCATAGCCATTATAATTAAATTCTTCAAACATGTCTTCATAATAGTTTTCTTTGAAAAAATTTCCACCGCTTCCGTGAATAAATATTATTATTGAATTTGTTTTTTTCTTACTATGTTGTATAACTCCTGGCAAGAAACAATTGTCATCAGTATGAATAATAATAAATTCTTTTTCTTTATTTTGAAAGGTAGTATTTTGTCTTTTTATTATTTTAGATAATTCTCCAAATATATTAATATATTCTGGTGTGTTTTTAAAGACTACTTCATTACTATTATTAAGCATCAATTCTTGTAATTCTTGAAAATCAAACCATTTTTTATCTATAGCTAGATAATTATTTAAATTTATGTCTTCATCTTTAATATCAGTCTTTATATAGTAAAAATATGTAAAACGTTGTTCTCTTTCTTCGTTTCTTTTTAACATTGTTAAGTATCTTATATCATTAGGATTTATATCATAGCCTATTTCTTCATGAGCTTTTTCTATTAAGGCATCAACTAAACTTTGATTTAATCCTACATGGTTTGCTACCATACCCCATTTTCCTTTATTATAATTTACATTATTACTTCTTTTTTGTAATAATATTTTACCTTCTTTATTTATAATAAATATAGCAACTTCTTGATGCCATAAATGTTTCTCATGAACTTCTTTTTTGGTCATTTCAGTATTTGTTATATTACCATTTTCATCTAAAACTTTAATTAACATTTTATCTTTTTCTTGATAAGATTCATAATGCTTTGCCATATTCTTTCACTTCCTAATTGTCTTTATTATATTACTTCTATTTTTTTTGTGCAAGATTGTAAAAATGTTTTGAATAATCATAACTATTTCGTAATAATAATTAATTATTGGAGTGGATTATATGTTTCAGTCAAATATTAATTTAAATTTATATAAAACTTTTTATGATGTAGCAAAGTATGGTAGTTTTTTTTAAACATCAGAGTATACTTTTACTTCTCAACCGGCTATTAGTAAGTCTATTAAGAAATTAGAAAAAGAATTAAATACTTAATGTAAATTATTATCTAAATATAGAATTCCTATTAAGTTTATTAAATTTAATCCTATTCATGATTTAATAGTGAGTACATCTGAAGAAGATTGGATAAAAGAATTATCTCATTGTATACTTGATTTTAGAATTAAAACCTACTCTCCTACAGGAAAAGAAGTTGGAAGTTCTTGTGGAGAGTTTACTAAACACTATTATCATGAAGAGATTGAGTCTTTAGAAGAAAAACAAGAATTTGAGAATTGGAAGATAAAACATCTTGTTTATAAGTAAAAAAGTAGACTAATTATCTACTTTTTTAGTGGTATTTTTTAACTAATGTTGGTCCTTTTTCTATAGTGTTATTTTCTTCTGATTGTATATCTATTGGTAAAATATTTTCTTTATCATTAGATTTTGATGGTTCTATTTCATCTTCATTATCAAATGAATTTAATAATAGTTTTTCTTCTTCTAATTTGATTCTTAGTCTACTTATTTCTGTTATTATTTTGTTTATTGATTTATTAATACTTGTTCCATTATTATATTTTTTTTCTATATCACTTGATAAAGCATTTTCTTCTAATTCACTTTTTAAGTTTTTAAATACTTCTCTATGACAATCTTCTTTTTTTTTCAAATACGTATAGGTTCCTACTGTACCTAATGTAAATGGAATAAATAGCGCTATAATACTATTTACATGTGGATTATTTAGAAATATCTTTTCAAATACAGGCAATGTAGAAAGACATGTTGGGATAGAAAAAGCTCCTCCAAAAACACTATATATTATATTTTCTATGTTTAACTTTTTATTATCTTTTTTTTCAAAATTAGAATATATTAATTTATAAGAAGTTAAATAGTCTAACTCATTATACTTTTCTTCTATAGCATCATTTAAATTATCTATATTTTTTTCTGTATCTTCTATCGTCTGATTTGATTCTTTTTTACTAATAGTATATTCCTCTGATAAAGAATCAATCTTGTTTTGTTTATCATTTATAGAGTTCATTACTTTTTGAACGATTAGCTTTTTATTTTTATTTTTTTCCTCTTCTATTGTATACTCTATTTCTTCTTGTAATAATTCGGATTGTGTATTTGCATTTGAAAATTCTTTTATTCTTTCATTTGTTTGTCTTTTTGATTTCAGTTTGTTTTGAAGTATTGTTCCAATCACAATAGATGTTCCCGAAATTATTAAGGATATACCTTCTACAGGTACCAATATTGGTAGTGTCGGTAATAATCCTATTTGATTTATTAATAATATTCCTAGGAATATAATCATCATGGATGTAAATGACAAAGCAATTGTTTCCATAATTTTTGTATCTACTTGATTGTTCTTTAATAAATATTTTTTCCTATTATTTATTATTATTTCTTTATTATATCTAGATTTTTCTTTTTCTAATTCGCTCATTATTTCATCAAATTGTTCTTGAATCATAATTGCCTCCTTTTGGTGGATATAATATCATAATCTATATTTCTTTTCAATTATTATAAATAAATGATATAATTAAATAAAAGTTGGTGTTTAAATGGAAAAACGTAATACTATGATTATTCTTCTATATTCCTTTTTTAATAGTTTTTTATTATATCGTTCTTGTGATGTTTTATATTATTTATCTAAGGGAATATCGAATAGTCAATATATTAATTATTTAACTATTGGTAGTTTAATTACTATTATATTTTTAATTCCATTTGGAATTATAAAAGATAAGTATAATCGAAAAATAATTTTAATAATTAGTAATTTATTTTTACTTGTTTCTGTTTTATTCTATATTTATTCTAATACAGCTTTTTTTATGGGAATTGGTATTATTATGTCTTCTATTTCTAATTTATTATCTCAAGGAATAGCTGTTTCTATATTACATTCCTTTACTAGTGATAAAAATGAATACTCTAAAATGTATTATAAATGGTCTATTTATTATTTTTCTGGGTATTTAATTTCTATGGTACTAGGTGGATTTGTTGCAAAGTATAGTCTTGTTTTAATGTATTATATTAGTCTTATTCCAATATTAATTAATTTTATTATATTATTTCTTTTTAATGATAATTTTGAAAAGTTTAAAGATAATAATAGTTCTAAATTATTACTTAAAGATTCTTATAAACTTATAAAGAATAGTAAATTACTAAAAATATTAATACTTTCAGAAATAATTATTGTTCCTCTTGGTGAAATTCTTTCAGAAAGTCATCCAGAATATCTAGCTAATATGGGAGCTTCTACTATACTAATTGGTATATATACTGCTGTTATGTGTTTATTTGCTATTGTTGGAAATAAAATTGCTAGTATTCAAAAAAATCAAATGAATAATTTTTTTGTTTTTTCTTTTTTATATTTAATTAGTCTAATCTTTATTGGATTTATTAATAACTATTTTAGTATTCTATTTATAATATTATTTCAATGTTTCTATTCAGTAACCAATAATATATATAATACAATTATTCAAAATGAATGTGTAGAACATTGTAGACAAACTGTTTTAGCAATATTTACTTTTATTATTTCTACATTTCAAATGGTTATATGTACAATTACATCACTTCTATTTAAGAAATTTGAAATGGGGACTTCTTATATAATACTTGGAACTATTTCTATTCCTATTTTATTAATTATATTTTTTATATATTTAAAAAAGTCCCATAAACTAAAAAAAACTATTTAAAAAGTTGAATTATAGTGGTATAATAAGGAATGATTTAAATTTCAAGGAGGTTTATTGTGGAATTAAATTTTTTAGGACGTGGTGCTGCATTTAACCCTAAAGAAGGTAATAATTCAGCATATTTTGTTGAAAATAATCAATTGTTTTTAATTGATTGTGGAGAAAGCATATTTGAAAGACTTGTTGAAAGTGGGCTATTGGAAAGTGTTGAATCAATTAATATAATGATAACACATACTCATTCTGATCATGTTGGTAGTTTAGGAACTTTAGCAATGTATTCTTTTTTTACACTACATAAACCATTAAATATTATTTTACCTGAAAATGCAAAACATTTACCTAATATTGAAAAAATATTAAGTGGTTTTGGTTGTACTGAAGAAATGTATAATTATATTGATGAAAAAACTTTTGATGACAAACACAATACTTTTAAAAATATTAGATATGTGGAAACAAGTCATTGTGATGAGTTAGATTGTTATGGACTATTATTTAATACAGAAAATGGTATTGTGTATTATTCTGGTGATACAAGAGAAATAAATACAGTTAAAGCATTAATTGATAGTGGTCAGCCAATTGATAAATTATATATAGATACTACAACTGCTAATTATCCTGGTAATGTACATTTATATATTGGCTTTCTACAAGAAACAATTCCTGAAGAATTAAAAAGTAAAGTTTACTGTATGCATTTAAACAATGATAGTTGTATAGAACTAGCAAAGGATTTAGGTTTTAATGTAGTTAGTACTACAAAAGAAATTTCTACTAGTAAACGCTTATAATAATTAAGAAAGATGATTGCATGCCAATTTTGTAATCATCTTTTTCATATTTTTTATTCCAAATATAAAATATTGTTGATTTGATTAAATAATTTCAAATTTATATATAATGACCTTCTTTTTGGGAATAGATAACAATATCATTATGTTTGGGAGTACCAGTCTCATTACGAAAAAAAACTTACAAACTTAAATGTTTGTAAGTTATCATCAAATGGAGGGGCCTACCGGATTTGAACCGGTGATCAGGGTGTTGCAGACCCACGCCTTACCACTTGGCTAAAGCCCCATCGCATGAATGTATTATATCAAATAAACGATTTTATTTCAATAATATTCTTTTATTTTTTTTACATAATTAAAGTATGGAGACTAATTACTCCATACTTTATATATATTTTTATAATTATAATTTAATTCATTATATTCAATTATTTTATTTAATCCGTTTTCTTCATTATAAGAATAGATAGTATCATTGGTTAAAATATAAATATTATTATTTACAATATTCCACTCTTTTATATTATCTAATTCAAATAATAGTTCAGTATTTTTATTAGATTCTTTTATTACTTTGTTACTGTCTTCTATAATAGAAATATTTCTAATTCTATTATTCTTAAACAATTGTTTTTCTTGAAAAAAATCACTTTTTGATAATTCTTGTTTTCTTTCATTGTTATAAAAAACATAGCTTGTTGTACCTGTATTTATTGTTTGTACTTTTTTCTTTTTTATATTAATTATAAATTGTTTCTTATTAGAATTATCTGTTATATATATATTACTTCCAATTACTCCATTAATATAAGAATCTTTTGATATATATTTTTTTATTTTTAATGTTTTTAATTTATTACTATTTAAATTATAATAATATGCTGTCTTTATTCCTTCATGAGAAGTATTATCAAATAAAACATAATAATTCTCTACAACACAACTCATAACATTATCATAAATATCTTTTTTTACTATTTTTTTATACTTAGTATTATTATTAGAAAATATATATATTCCTTTATAGTTCCATATAATATATTTTTCATTAGATTGAATATTTTTATTATATACTTTAATTTTATTTTTTTCTTTAAATAAGTCAGAAGTAGTTGGATAATTAATATGATATTTTTTTATTTTTTCTTTAATACTATTAAAATCATTATTATTATTTTTTAATAAATAATCTATTGATATTTGTTTATTATCTAAATTACAATATAAATAGTTATCTATTTTTTTATTATAGAGTGGTAATATACATACTAAGTTATTTTTTTTATATGTTTTAATTTCTTTTATTATTTTTTTTGATTTATGTATGTTTTTATTTACTGTAAAGATATAATTACTCTTTTTATTATTTATTGTTATATCATAATAATGTTTTTTATTTATTAGTGTATATTCTTCTTTAATATTATAATTGTTTATTTTATACTCTAGTATATATTTTTTTAATCTTATCTTTTTTATTGTACAGATTAGTATTATTATTATAATTAGTCCTAAGAATAATTTAATTTTATTTTTCATTAATCATACTCCAAATTCATAAGAAAAAGAAGAAATTTACTCTTCTGTTTTTCTTTCTTTGTATAATTTTTTTGCTTCCATCATAAAAGAAGATATTTCTGTTTCTATTTCTGTTAATGCTCTTTTATCAATATTTGATAATGTAACTAATTCTTTTATTGTATCAATATGTACTTTACCCCATATTAGGCCTGCGGCAATATCTAAATCATTAAACATATCAGGTGTAATTGATGTTAGAAAATAACCATATAATAATCTTTTTCTTCCTATAAGAATTCTATGATCTGTTAAAGCAACTACTGCTGTTTCAATTATATTAAATGGATTATCATTTTTTTGAGCAATAAAAGCATATATTATATTTTCCCCAGGATTTAAATGTCTTTGAACAACACTACAATGTTCCTTCATTCTCCATCCAACCGTATTTGGATACTTATTTTGAAACTTTAGTACTCTCTTATATACTGATTCCATAGATTATCACTCCTCGTATTAGAATTATATTCTACTTTTATTTTACTCAAACTAATAATAAAATGCAAGACCTTTCAATATATGAAAAAAGAAAGATTACTTTTCTTTCTTCTCTATATATTCTTCATATGGTATTTCTCTATCTATTATTGTTCCATCTTCTTTTATTTCAATTACTCTATTTGCTACTGTACTATTTAATTCATAGTCTCTTGATGTAAATATTATTTCTCCATCAAAATTACATAAACCTTTATTTAGAGATGTAATACTTTCTAAATCTAAGTGATTGGTAGGTTCATCTAATAAAAGAAAATTTGGTTGCTCTAACATCATTTTTGATAACATGCATCTTGCCTTTTCTCCACCGGATAAAACATTTACTTTTTTAAAAACATCTTCTTTTGAAAAAAGCATTCTTCCTAAAAATCCTCTAAGAATCGTTTCATCTTTTATATCATAGTATTGTCCAATCCATTCTATAATATTTTTATCAGTATTGAAGAATTCATTGTTATCTTGAGGAAGATAGGATGGTATAATTGTTTTTCCCCACTCTATTTTTCCTTTATCATATTTTTCTTTTCCACTTAAGATATTAAATAAAATAGTTTTTGCCATATCATCGTTAGCAAGTAAGCAAATTTTATCCCCTTTTAGGACTGTAAATGATACTTTATCTAATATTTTTTTACCATCTACTATTTTTGTTAAGTTTTCTACTTTTAATATTTCCTTACCTGCTGGTTTTTCAATTTTAAATTCTATAAATGGATATTTTCTAGATGATGGAATTATTTCATCTAAGGTGATTTTTTCTAACATTTTCTTTCTAGATGTTGCTTGTTTAGACTTTGATGCATTTGCGGAGAATCTGGCAATAAATGCTTGAAGTTCTTTAATTTTTTCTTCTTTCTTTTTATTTGATTCTTTCATCTGTTTCTGTAATAGTTCTGATGATTCATACCAAAAATCGTAATTACCAACATATAACTTTATTTTTGAATAATCTATATCTGCTATATGGGTACAAACTTTATTTAAAAAGTGTCTATCATGGGATACAATAATTACGGTATTATTAAAATTTATTAAAAATTCTTCTAACCATCTAATTGCTTCTAAGTCTAGAGAGTTTGTAGGTTCATCTAATAATAATATATCTGGATTTCCAAATAAGCTTTGAGCAAGTAAGACTTTTACTCTTAATTTTACGGGTAATTCTTTCATTTGCATGTAATGGTATTCTTCTTTTATTCCTAGATTGTTCAATAATTGTGCAGCATCAGGCTCTGCATTCCAACCATCTAAGTCCATGAATTCTGCTTCTAAATTTGCAAGACGCATTCCATCTTCTTCTGTAAATTCCGTTTGAGCATACATTTTTTCTTTTTCTTCCATAATTTCATATAACTTAGAGTTTCCCATTATAACAACATCCATTACTCTTTTATCATCATATTGATAGTGATCTTGTTTTAATATTGAGATTCTTTCTCCTTTAGATATAGTAATTTCTCCTGTTGTTGTTTCCAACTCTCCACTTAATAATTTTAAAAAGGTCGATTTCCCAGAACCATTTGCTCCAATTAATCCATAACAATTACCATTTGTGAATTTTATATTAACATCTTCAAATAAGACTCTTTTTCCAAATTTTAAACTTACATTATTAACTTGTATCATTATAATCTCTCCTCTTATAATTTTTTTGTTAGTGTTAAAATATTATCTATATCATTAGTATATATAGGAGTATCTAATAAATCTTTTAGATAAATACTATTTAATACTTCATCATCTTTTAGCCAAAGCAATTCAGCTATTCTCTCTATTTTTTGTTTTGATACTCTCATCATTTTTAAATCTCTCGTTGTTAAATCTATTAATAATTGTTGGAATAACTTCATATTGATATTTCTTACTGATTCTTCTTCCATTTTAATATATCTTACTGGATCTGATATATATAATTTATCATTAAAAATAGTATTTTGCATATTTAGACCATCTAATAGTATATTCTTTGAACTCAATAATTCTATATCTTCTTCTATTCCTTGAATGTTTTCTAACAATTTTCCTTTAGGTATTTTAGTAATATTACTATTTCCTTTTCTCTTAATATATAAACTAGTATATCCTTTTAAATTATTCTTTTTATAATCATTTTTATTAAAAACTAAATCAATTGGTAAAATAATATATCTGGATTTTGTATTTATTTTTGAAAGAATCTCTGCTGTTTCTAAATCCATTTGGATATCATCTTTAGATTGATTTATAGTAAATATTTTAAGCATTTGATTGTTTTTCCATTTATATACTTTTCCTGTTTTTCCACTTTTAATTAATTTTAATTTTCTTATAATATCAGGGGTTATAAATTCATTATTTATTTGATATTTCATATGATTTTCTCCTTGTTTTTCTACTATATCATATTTTTATTATTCTTTCTATTTTTTATAAAAATTGTAGATTACTCTAGCAAATTCGTATAGTATGATATTGCTTTTATTCATTGCAAAACTTTTTCCTATTGCTTTTCCACCTATTGTTAATGACGAAACAATTGCAGTAATCATTAATCCTGTTATTAATAGGTCTGTATGAAACTTTGTTACTATAATTGCACATATAGTTGTTCCGGCTGCTCCAGAAATAATTCCACATATATCTCCTATTACATCACAACAAAAACTTGATACTTTATCAGCATTTTTTTTGAATTTTACTGCAACATTTGCCCCTTTTACTTTTCTTGCTGCCATGGAATGAAATACTTTTTCATCAGCTGCTGTTACCGCAACTCCTACAATATCAAATAGTATTCCTAATCCTATAAAAAATAGTGTAATGATTACTCCAATAATAATGTTAAAGTTGGGTATTGTTAGATTAGCTATAAAAGATAAGATAAAGGATATAGAAAATGATATAACAACTATCGTTAATATCCATTTTTTATCGACTTGTTCTTTTTTTATCTTTTCACGTTTTTTTGTTTGCTCTACTAAATTTTTAAATTCACTTTTTTGTTTTTTCATTTTTTCACCTATTATTTCAAAAAAAAAGTAGTTAATCTACTTTCAGTCTATTTTAATTGTTTGGCATTCAATATAATTAACTTTGAGTCTTAGGTCAAGTAGGATTTCCCTGATTTTTACAAACTCGTTACCAAATTTGCGGTTCCCCTTTAAAAAAATCAATATGTCGTCTCCGAAACATACGACTTGATTACCACTTAGTGCCCACTGCAATCCTATATTGAAATACACTCTAGGAGATTTCCTCAACAAGTCTTTATTATTAGTTCTTTTTTGCAAAAATCATTTCAAGATGCAGTTCTTATTTATTTGTGGCCGCAAATAAGTAAAAAAGATCATCTATCCCAAAATTTTCACTCAAGACAGGCTACACTGCACATAGCTTTCGCCACAATACAGGTTTTATCCAACTTCGTAATAAATCATCAGTAGTAGTCCGTATAGATTTACCACAAGAGTTGGTCTCCACAAATATTGGAACAGATTCCATATGCCATTATGGATTGCCCAATATTCTTCATCTTCAGCATCCACCCCAAACTGGGCGTAAGAAGCAAACACCAAAGGTTTCATCGATGTGCCCTTTAACGAATTTTTAAGCTCGTCTTCCTAATAAAGAGATTGACTAGAATAGTGTGCCATCAATCGTTATCATTATATCATTTTTTTATGATTTTGTCAATTTTTTGAAATTCTAATACCCTTATATTATATTAGTTTTTCTTATTTTTATGCATTTTTCAATTTATTTACATACCAGTTAATTTTACTTACCCAAGTATTGCTTTCAGCATATCTTGGTCCAATTGTCTCAACTGTAGTTAATCCTCTAGCATAGTAGTTTCTATATAAGTTGCTAATCATTCCAACTAGTCCTTCATCTACTGAGTTATATCTTTGGTAAGCTCCACATCCGGAACCTTTTTGTCCTCCGAAGTTATAACAGTTTCTTGCTATATTACTGCATTGATTTTGCCCACATCCTGTTTCATGTAAAATAATAGCACTTGCAATAAATGGATCTACTCCTAATTCAATACACTTTGATGCTATTACCATTCCCTTATTGGTTATATCGTTTTTTAGACTTTTATTTATTTGAGCAGCAACTTCTTCTAAAGTCATTCCTCCATATACTTCTATTCTAGGTGGAATTATTACGGAAGCTGGAGCCGTTTCCATCTCTATCGATTCTAACAATAAGTTATCATTACTCTCACTTTTATTATTTGTTTCTTCTTTGAAAATAGCTTTTGTATTTGCAGATAAATTTTTTATATCAATTTCTTCAATTTGACTTAGATTCAAATAATTATCTTTACTATTTTTATTAATCATCATACCAGTAGAAATCATTAATATTCCTAACATTAATATGATATAACTAACTTTTTTAGCTTCTCTCAATTTCTTTCACCTCTATGTGCAATTGATGCTTATATTTTACTCTATCTTATGTTTTTTGTCAAATTTGTTGAATTTCAAATTACCCTCTTATATAATATAAGTGGTGATTTTAATGGATAATATTGATACTTTAATACAATGGATTCAAGAATCTAAAAAAACTGTTTTTTTTGGTGGTGCAGGTGTATCTACTGAGTCAGGGTTAAAAGATTTTCGTAGTCAAGATGGATTATATAATGAAAAATATGATTATCCTCCCGAAGAAATTTTATCTCATTCTTTTTTCTTAAATCATACAGAAGATTTTTATAAATTTTATCGAGATAAACTGAATCCACATAATTATAAACCTAATATTTGTCATAATGTTTTAGCAAAACTTGAATCAATTGGAAAGCTTTCTAGTATAATTACACAAAATATTGATGGCTTTCATCAAGATGCTGGTAGTAAAAAAGTTCTAGAACTACATGGTTCTGTAAAAAGAAACTATTGTATGGATTGTCATAAATTTTATGATGATCAGATTGTATTTTCTTCTAGTCATATTCCAAAATGTAGTTGTGGCGGTATTATTAAACCAGATGTTGTTTTATATGAAGAGGGATTAGATGATGATGTTGTTGAAGAAGCCTTAAAGGAAATAAGTGAAGCTGACTTATTAATTATTGGAGGAACTAGTCTAAATGTTTATCCAGCTGCTGGATTTTTAAACTATTTTCGTGGTAAACATTTAGTCTTAATTAATAGAGATGTAACTACATATGATCATCATTGTGATTTAGTATTTCATGAGTCCTTAGGAAAGATTTTTCAAGTAATAGAAAAAGAAGTATTTTAAACTTCTTTTTTTATTTATTAATAAAGTGTTCAATATTATTAGAATAATTATCCAATAATAACATAACTATAATAAATAACAAATGTTATTAAGAATATAATTCCTTCTTTTTTAGATATTTTATGATCATTGAATGAAAATAGAAATAGAAGTAATGCAGAAATAATCATTATAGTAATATCAATATAACTAAAATTAATATTATTTATACCTCCTAGTAAAGCAATCGGAATGCCAATTACTACTCCTACATTAAATATATTACTTCCCACAACATTTCCTATCGCAATATCATATTCTCCTTTTTTGGTTGCTGTAACGCTTGTAACAAGTTCTGGAAGTGATGTACCTAATGCTACTATGGTAAGAGAAATCATTCTTTCACTTATTCCGATTATCTTAGCTAATCCACTAGCACTATCAACTACAAAATTGCTACCTAATACTATTCCTATAAGGCCTAGTAGAGTTAATACAATAGATTTTTTTAATGAAGGTAAATTGGTATCTTCTTCATCCTCAATTTTATTTCTCATCATACTTATTAAATAGTACATAAATACTCCAAAGAATAATATTAATACTAATCCATCCCCTCTTGGAAATGAGTTAACAATATTGCCTGCAAATAAATTATCGGATAATAATACTGCAAAAGCGCATGTAATCATTAATGTAATTGGTAATTCTTTTTTTACTGTATTATTTTTAACATTTAAAGGATGTACTAATGCTGAAAGTCCTAAAATTAATAAAATATTTAATATATTACTTCCTATGACATTTCCTAATACCATATCACCACTATTTATAAGTAAAGATTTTACACTTACTGCAAATTCTGGAGCACTAGTTCCAAATGCTACTATTGTTAATCCTATTAATATTTTTGATACTTTAAAGTTTCCAGCTATCCCACTAGCTCCATCGACAAATAAATCTGCACCTTTTATTAGAATTATAAAACCAATAACTAAAACAATAATATTTAATAACATAATTTCCTCCCAAAAAAAACGAGATTAATCCTCTCGGATCAAGTCTCGTTAAAATACAAAGTATTCTTATATAGCGGATTAAAAATCGTATTGACGCCATATAATCACTACATAATAGTGAAAACTACTCCCTTGTCTTGTTAATTATAACATAGTTTTAATAAATTGTAAATTTAATTTTTACTTTTCTGATTTATATAGTTTTGTAAAATATCCATTTTTATTGATTAATTCAAAATATTTACCTTCTTCTTGAATAATGCCATCATATAATACATATATTTTATCTACTTCTTTAATTGTTTCTAATCTATGGGCAATTATTATTAAAGTTTTCTTGTCTAATTGTTTTATAATATTTTCCATAACTTGTCTTTCAGTAATGTTATCCATTGCAGATGTTGCTTCATCTAAAATAATAATTTTAGAATCATCAAAGAATAATCTTGCAAGAGCAACTCTTTGTCTTTCTCCCCCTGACATTCTTACACCTTTTTCTCCTAATTCAGTGTCTAAGCCATCTTCTAACTTTTCATAAAACTTATCTAGACAAACCAATTTCAATACTTTTATTATTTTATCATCATTTATTTTTTTATCAAATATCAAATTTTCTCTTAATGTTCCATCAAATATAGGAGCTTCTTGTGAGACATAAGTAACATTATCATAATAGTAATTTAAATTTAATTTAGATAATTCATTATTGTCAATTAATATATTCCCCTTATTATATTTTATTAATCCCATAATAAGTTTTATTATTGTTGATTTACCAGATCCAGATTCTCCAACTAATGCTACGGATGAATTCTTATTTATTTTAAATGTTATGTTATTGATAATATTTTTATCTTTATTATAAGAATAAGTAACATTTTTAAACTCTATATCGCCATCTATTTTTCTAATTTTTAATCCTTTGTTTAAGCCTTCATCATCTT
This sequence comes from uncultured Caryophanales bacterium, assembly GCA_946628005.1. Classification (GTDB taxonomy): domain Bacteria; phylum Bacillota_I; class Bacilli_A; order RF39; family UBA660; genus UBA3789. The sequence goes on along the minus strand of CAMOWA010000012.1, from coordinate 24,537 downwards.
TTTTATCTAATAATTCAATATATTTATTAACTGTTACTTTGTTTAGTTTATAATCAACGTATTCAACATTAAAAATTGCTATTGGTTCATAGGCTTTTCCAAGTAACGATATTACTGTTACAACTGCACCTACAGAAAGATCAGAATTCATAACAGCATAACCTAAAACTATTACTTTTAAAATATTAACTATTAAAGCAAAAACTGTAAAAAATATCTCATGTACTAATTTAATTTTAGTCTTACTATCAACTATGTTTTTTATCCCTTCTTTTGTTATATTTATTTCTGTATCATACTTTTTATTTGTTCTAAATATAACTAATTCCATAAAACCTCTAACTAGATGTTTGTTTAGAAATTCTTGATTTAATAGAATACTTTCTTTTAATTTATAAAGTTTTTTAAGAATTAAATTTGAAATTATAATTACTATTATATAACCTAAAAATACAAATAAAACATATTCTTTTTTTACTCTAAAAATAAAAATTAAACTTATTATAGCGGTTGGTAGTAAATTTCTAAATAATTTTAACCAAAAATCAATCATTATGTCTCTTGATGAAGTTGCACCATCTTCAACCTTTTGAGTAAGTCTTCCGGTACCAATTTTTTGATATTCTAAATAATCTATTGTTTTCATTTTCTTTAATGATTGTAATTTAAAATCTAAATATAATTTATTTTTTACTTGCTGTTCTGGATAGTTTTCAATATATCCTAATATTGTAGATATTAATAATAAGATTCCATATGCTATTAGTGGAAAAAGTGTAAGATTACGGAATTGAAAGGCATCCAATATTTTTTGATAATATGTAACACTATATAAATCTAAAAAGTTAATGATAATACCTATTAATACATAAAATATTATCATTTTTAAATTATTCTTTATTACTTCTTTAAATAATTTCATAGTTATATCCCCTTTCTGCACATATATTGTGATATAAAATAAAAAGAACCTCCTTTCCTAAATAGCAAAAACATCACAATTATTAGTGTGTGTAATTTGCCATTCATGAAGAGATTCTTAAGACTCATCATTATTCCTTTAAACATTATTGTTTATACGGTAGTAAAACGCGAATGGTCTAATTGAATTACTACGGGTAGATTATAACATATTTTTTATTTTTATACAAATTTATCATTACTTTTTTTGTTTTAGAAGACTTTCTGCATAATTTGAAGATAAGCTTTTTTCTACTATTTTTTCTTTTTTTATTTCTTGATATCTTTCTTTTAAGTAAAAATCTATTTCATCTTTTAGATAATTATCACTACATTGTTTCTTTAAACTTATTAGTAGTGGTATATTATCATAATTATTATTTTCTAGGTAATCTATATCAATCTTATTAATTTTATAATATCTTTTTATATTATTATTTGTAATGATATTATCTACTGAGAATAAATTTATAATAGTATATACTCCTGTAATAATTATTACATAGTAATTTAATATATTAATATTTTCTTTTAGTACATATAAGATAGTTGGTATAATAAGTATCATTTCTGTTACTAATATAACGTATACTCCTAATCTTAGTATTGTATAACCATATGCTTGTTCATATAAGAACATTCTATAAAAAGAGGAACATATAATTATACCTGTTAGAATAAGCATTACTATACTCATTATCTTTATATAAGAATCTTTTTTGCTTTTTGAAAATACAATTATAGAGAAATTAATAAAAGATATAATCATTAATTGGAAGAATCCTCTTCTTGCATAATCTGCATAATTAAAACTTGAATTTATATTATGAAGAAATAATGAGTGAATTTGGATTAAATCAAATATAATATAAATTATATTAAGTACTGTTAGTAATAATTTTACTGTAATATTACTTTTATTTTCTTCTTTTTCTTCATCTTCTTCTATTATAAGATCTTTTTTTATATAAATTAACGATAATGATACATAGAAAAAGAAAAATAAAATAGAAAGTATTCTCATTATAAATGATGGACGTAACATTTTAAATATTAGTGATAAAGTTTCTCCTAAAATACTATCAAAGAGACTATCTGCACTTGTTAATAGTAATAAGACAAGTATTACTATTGGTAAGATAATTATAGTTGATTTTATTATTTGTATAATTGTTTTACTTTCTTTTGATAATTTGTTTTCATACTCTTTTAATTCTTTTTGGACTTCTTCTATATAATCAAATGGTTTAATTATTTCAGAAAACATTTTAGTAATAAAATTAGTAATTGTTTTGGGAGGATTTACTGTATAAATAATCATTATTATATAAAATAATGGTATTATAAATTTATTTATTCTAGAGTAAAAATTATTAAATATAAAATAATTCATAGATAAAATTATAATTGGAATAAGGAATAGTAAACCATTTTTATTTTTTACTAAGTCATTTTTTAATAAATAATATATTAAAAATATTAGAAATGGTATATTAAAAAGTATTACGTTTATTCCTAGTTTTAAATTATAAAATAATAAGTTATATAATATTGCTAGAGCAATTAAATATATGTTTTTATTTTTCATATAGTTTCCTTTCTATATTCTAAGATATCTCCTGGAGTGCAATCTAATACTTCACAGATTTTTTCTAGTGTAGAAAAACGAATTGCTTTTCCTTTATTTGTTTTTAGTATAGATAGATTTGCTTGAGTAATGCCTATTTTCTCTGCTAATTCATTTGATGATATTTTTCTTTTCGCCATCATAACATCTAAATTTACAATAATCATAATACTCCCCCTTAAATAGTTAGTTCATTTTCTTCTTTGTAGTTGGTAGCTTTTTCAAATAAAACACTTAGTAACCATAATGCTACTCCTACTCCGAAGAATAATATTGATAAAAATATTATTACTATTAGGTAGTTTAAATCATTGTTTTTGATTCCAAATAATAAAATAAATAGATCAATTATCCATAGTAAACTCATACTATAAGATATTTTACTTGTAGTGCTTAGTATATTTACATTTTCTATAGTAAATGGATTATTCTTTTCTAGTGAAGAAAATAATCGTACAAATTGATACATTATTCCTAACATAAGAATACTATTTGGATAAATGATACTCATATAAAATATAATATTATTCTCTCCTTTTATAATAAATGGTAAAATTATAATAATTGGTATCGCTACTAAAAAAGCTATTTTTATGATTCTTTTTAGTATTTTTCCTGCTTGTTCTGTATTTATTTTCATTATATTTTCTCTCCTTCATGAAGATAGTATATTCTTACTATTTATGTTTGTCAATATTTTTTTATTGTTTTTCGATATTTTTTGTTCATGAAAAAACATTTAATATATTTTTAAATGTTTTTTTAATGATTAATAATAAACTCTATATGTACTTTTTCTGATATATTACTTTTTATAATTTTCCTTATATTTTATTTACTTTCTTTTTAAATATATTTATACTCTATTTTTCCTTTGTTATTGATACATTCTACTTTAGCATATGCTCCATTTATTATAGGCATACTTAGAGCTTTATGAGAAATATCTGCATCATATATTATTGGTATATTTCTTTCTTTTAAAATACTATCATTAAAACACTCTTCTATTGAGTAGTCATAATAAGAATGAGGATTGCCAAATCTGCCAAAGATTACTGCTTTAGTATAATCAAAATATCCTAAGCAATTAAATCTCCATAATATTCTAATTACTTCTTCCATAGATTTTTCGCAATTATCAAAGAACCAAATAATTCCATCTTCCTTGTATTTTTCATTAAAAGAAGTTATTCCATCATACTTTGTTCCAGCAATATCAGCTATACAGTCAAAGCATCCGCCTAATAGTCTTCCTTCAACTGTTATGTCTTTCTTATCTAAAGTTTTCCATACTACTTTTGTATCTAGGTTATATCCTTCTAATCCTGTTACTGATTCTTGATAGGTTTCTTCATACTTATCATAACTTGTTATAACGTTTTTTTCTCCTTGTATTATTTCTAATAAGTCATTATGATTATTATAAAACTTATATGCTCCAAATGATGAGTAATTTGAACCATAAATAGTTGCTAAGTCATATTTAGATGTTAATATGTATAAAAAAGATGATGGATCTGAAAAACCAATAAACCATTTTTTATACTTTTTAATTTCTTCAAAATCTAAGTATGGTAATATTTCTATAAAAAAATCTCCTCCTGAGGCAAATAAAATTATGTCATTTTCTTTGTCTTTTATCATTTTCATTAATTCTTTTGCTCTATCTTCTTTTGAAGCACTCCGTCCTTTATTACTAATAAATATATTCTTAGATATATTAAGATTAAACCCATAATTAGTTAAATTCTTTTTAGCATTTTTATATTTATTCTTTCTTTTTTCATCTATTTTTTCAGATGTAGGATTTGGTACTCCTATTGTTGAGTTTTTAGTTATAAACTTAGGATAATTCATTTTTTTTCTCCTCTTTTATGGTTATTTTATATATAATTATCATTATTACTCCACTAATTAATAAAACTATTCCTGTTGTTAGTAATGATCTTGTATGAAATGTTTCTACTCCTGAGATTGAAGTTACCAATATTTTTACAATTAAACTACTTATAATAATCATTATAGAACTTATAATAGATGCTTTTGCTAAAGTTTTAATCCATTTATAAAAAGATTTTTGAATAATCGCTGTAAAAATCAAGTCTATTAAAATACCTATTAGTAAAAGTATTTGAAATGTTTTTGATATAAATAATTTATATCCTTTTAGTACAGTTTTTTCTGTAGTAGTTAAATTATTTTTTGTATTTTTTATTGTTTCTTTATAATAGTGAGTTAATTCCTTAGATTGATTTTCTTTTAATGCTTTTTCAATCATCTCTTCTGTTACATCTTCTCCAACTATTTCTGAAATAGTCTCTTTATTATCTTTTAGATATTCTAATATATCTTTTTCTATATTAACTTCATCTAGATTATCTTCATCAATCATACTATTAATTGTTATATCTAAGTACTTGTCTATTAATTCTTCTACTTCTTTACTTTTTAATATTTCTTTTATTCTTTCATCATCTGTAATAGTATTTATATTTTCTTCTGTAATAATTTCTTTTGTAATATTACTTTCATAAAAACTTTTTTTTATAATTTGAGTTTTAACTGTTTCTTTAATAACTCCATCTACTAATACTTTTTTTAAGTTTATAGAAATACTAAATATAAATATTAAACTTACTAATAGTAAAAATAATAATACTAAGATAATTTTTTTAAACCATTTCATAGTATATCCTCCTTCTTTATATTATATCAAAAAAAAAGATAGATTCTATCTTTTTCCTATTACAAAATGATTATTTACATAATTAATTATTACTGTATCGTGTTCTTTTATTTTTCCTTCTATTAGCATTTTTGATAAATCTACTTCTAGTGTTTTTCCTACTAATCTTTTTAATGGTCTTGCTCCAAAAGTAACATCATAACCTTCTTCTATAAATTTTTCTCTTGCAATATCAGTTAATTCAATATGTAAATCAATATCTTTTAGACGAGTCTCTATTTCTTTTATTATTTTATCTAATATTTTATTAATTGCTTCTTTAGATAAAGTATTAAATATAATTATTTCATCTATTCTATTTATAAATTCAGGTCTAAAATGATTTTTTACTTCTTTCATTACTAAATCTTTTTGATTATCTAGTACATATTCACTTCCTAGATTGGATGTCATAATTATTATTGTATTTTTAAAATCTACTGTTCTACCATTTGAATCTGTTACTCTACCATCATCTAAAATTTGTAATAATAGATTTAATACTTCTGGATGGGCTTTTTCTATTTCATCAAATAAGACTATACTATATGGATTTCTTCTTACTGCTTCTGTTAATTGTCCACCTTCTTCATATCCTACATATCCAGGAGGAGAACCAATTAATCTTGATACACTAAACTTTTCCATATATTCTGACATGTCAATTCTAACCATATGTCTCTCATCATCAAATAACTCATAGGCTAGGGTTCTTGCTATTTCGGTTTTTCCTACTCCAGTTGGTCCTAGAAACATAAAACTTGCTATCGGTCTATTTGGGTCTTTAATTCCACTTCTTGATTTTATAATAGCATCACTTACTATTTTTAAAGCTTCATCTTGTCCCATTACTCTTTTTTTCATATCTTCTTCTAGACTTAATAGTTTTTCTTTTTCACTTTCTAATAATTTTGTAACAGGGATATTGGTCCATTTAGCTATAATTTTGCATATATCATTTTCTGTTACTGTATCACTTAAAAGTTTGTTTTTTTCCACTTTATTAAGAGCTTCTAGTTCTTTTTCTGCTTTTGGTATTTCTCCATGTCTTAGAATTGCTGCTCGCTCAAGATCATACTTATTTTCCGCTTGATCTAGTTCAAAACGTAGTTTTTCTAATTCTTTTTTCTTTTTCTTAATATCTTCATTTATTGATTTTTCACGATTCCAGGCTTCTGTTAACTCACTTTCTTTTTGTTTCATAGATTCAAGTTCACGGTCGATATCATGACGTCTTTTTTCTGACAATTCATCTTTTTCTTTTTTGATTGCTTGTCTTTCTATTTCTAAACGCATAATTCTATGAGTTAAATTATCTAACTCAAATGGTACAGAATCCATCTGAACTCTTATTGTTGCGCAAGCTTCGTCTATTAAGTCAATTGCTTTATCTGGTAAATATCTATCTGTTATATAACGATTTGATAGAGTTGCTGCTTCAATTAGTGCTTTATCCGTTATAGAAACACCATGATGAATTTCAAATCTATCTTTTAATCCTCTTAGAATCGTTATTGTATCTTCTACAGTTGGTTCTTCCACTTTTATTTTTTGAAATCTTCTTTCAAGTGCCCCATCTTTTTCAATATATTTTCTATATTCATTTAAGGTTGTTGCTCCAATTACGTGTATTTCTCCTCTTGCTAACATGGGTTTTAAAATGTTTGAGGTGTCCATTGCACCTTCTGAGGCACCAGTTCCTACTATCATATGTATTTCATCAATAAACATGATAATATTTCCTTCACTCTTTTTTACCTCATTTAATACATTCTTTAATCTTTCTTCAAATTCACCACGATATTTTGCTCCAGCTACTAAGGCAGCCATATCTAATTCCCAAATTGTTTTATTTTTTAAACTACTTGGAACATCTCCTTTTAAAATTCTTAGGGCTAAGCCTTCTACAATTGCTGTTTTTCCTACTCCTGGTTCTCCAATTAATACTGGATTATTTTTTGTTTTTCTTGATAAAACTCTAGTAATACTTCTGATTTCTTCATCTCGACCTATTACAGGATCTATTTTTCCTGATTTGGCATCAGCAAGAATATCTCTACCATATTTTTCAAGGACATTTTCTTCTTTTTCTGGTTGATTTCCATACATATTATCCTCCCCTTTCATACATTATTATACTCTTTTTTTAGCACTTGTCAAGTGAGAGTGCTAACTATCTTTAAAAAAAAATATCTCTCGATATTTCTTATTCACAATTTAATAGTACTGTATATTCATATTTTGTTTTAGATTGTTTTTTCACAGTTACTGTGGAATGAGCTGTACAGTCTACTCCATTTCCGTTTTTTACACTATCTTTTAAAAATCTTGAAGTAATAAGTTTTTGTAACGCTATTGTTTTTTCTTCACCAATTGCTTTTGGTAATTCTGATCTATTTGCTTGAAAATAACTTTGTGCTGCCATTTTTACGGTTTTTTCTTGTTGTGATAATTTTTCTCTTTTTGACTTATCAATCATTTGATTTACATATCCAATTGTACCTAATGATAATATTCCTAAAATAGTTATTACAGCTAGAAGTTCTACTAAAGTAAAACCTTTTTTATTATTCATACTAATTTTCCTCTTTCCAAAAACTTGTAAATATCTTTTTTTCCATTTCTGGAAATTCTATTCCTTCTTTTTTTCCACAATTAATACATTTTAGTAACCAGGCCATATTATTTCCTAAGGTTCTCATTGTTTGAAGCCCTTCTTCATCTTTTTGAACTTCTTCTTTTGTACTTCCAAATACTCCATTCCAATAATTACTTGATACAATTGGCATGCAAGAATATGAATAGTACTTATTTAAACAATCAAATGCTGGAAGGCCACCTGCTCTTCTACAACTAGTTACGGTTGCTGCTGGTTTTCCTTTAAATAGATTCGATTTTCCATAAAATGCTCTGTCCATAAAACTAACTATTGCACCACTTGGACCAGCATAATGAACTGGTGTTCCAAAGATAAAGCCATCTACGTCCTCTGCTTTTTCTATAAATTCATTTACTTTATCATTTATAATACATTTTTTTGTTTTGAAACAATTATTACAACCTAAACATCCACTTATTGGTTTATTTCCTATCCAAAATATTTCTGTTTCAATATCATTTTCTTGTAATGCTTTTTCTACTTCCTTTAATGCTTCATTCGTACATCCATTTTTATTTGGACTTCCGTTTACTAACAATACTTTCACATTAACCCTCCATTAACTCTATTATTATTTTAGCAGAAATATAATTAAAAATCTATATTGTTGTTGTTTTTTAAATACTTAATAAACATTTTACTAGCATATGTTAAAGATACTGATTTGTTTGTTGCTATAGAAATAGTTATTTTAGGAATTGTTTTATTAATATTTAATTCTTTTAAATTATTAAATTTTCTTTTAGCAAGATCAATAATAGAAAAACCTATTCCTAAACCAATATTTGTAAATTCTGTAATTAATTCTTGGCTTGCAACTTCCATTTTAGGAATTAATTTAACATTATTTTGAAGTGCAATATAATCTAGTAGTTTTCTACTATTTGATTCTTCTTTTTGTAAAATTAGAGGAACATTATTTAAATCTTCAAATGTATTAATAGTATCATTATAAAATTCTGGATTATATATAAATCCTTGTTTTATGTCTTTTAATTTTTCCAAATTTAAATTTATTTCTTTAATATAACTTTCATTAAAAATGACAAAGTCTAGTTTTCCAACTTTTAAATCATTTATTAAATTATTGGTTAAATCATTACTAATATTAATACTAATATTTGGATAGTCTTGATGAAATTCTTTTAATGTATCCATTAATATTAGTTTTGTTAGTGTAGTTGAACATCCAATTTTTATTTCACCTTTTGATAAATCTTTAAAAGATGTAAACTCGTTTTCAGCATTATGAATTAACTCTAAAGCTCCTTTTACATATTCATAAAACATTTCCCCCTCTTTTGTTAATTCCATACCTTTATTACTTCTTAAAAATAGTGCCCCACCTAATTGTTCTTCTAACTTTTTTATTGATTGAGAAATAGCTGGTTGAGAAATATGTAACTCTTCACTGGCTTTTGTCATATGTTTATTTTTAGCAACCATATAAAAAACTCTATATAATTCTAAATCAATATTCACTATAATCACCTCTTATCAATATTATATCATTGATATCATTTACTTATCAACACTTTTTTAGAATAATAAATCATAACAGATAACTGACATATTATATTAGTTATTTGATTATCCGATTAACTTTATAATCTTTCAGATTTGCATTTATTTCTATAGGTACTGAATAGTCATCATTTTCCTTCATTTATTTTATCTCCTAATTATACTTTAGCATACAAAAAAGAAAGATGAAAAAATATCATCTTCTGTTTTTAATTCTTCCATAGTCCTTTTTTTCGTATTTATTACCATATAATTTTTTAGAAATTAATAGTTTGTTCTTTTAATATTTCTTAATATCTTATTATCTTTTTTCCAGCTACCACTAACTAAACCATCTGGATGAACAATAAATTCTCTAAATACATCTTCACTTTCTTTTTTTTCTTCATCTCTTAGCATACTCATGTTTGAGTAACTATATGTAATATTTACTCCGAACGCTTTCCATATTTCATAAACATAATAATCTTGAACTGTTTGTTCTATGAAATCAAAATTATTGTAAGCATAATCTAAAACCTTATCATAATCATCTTCACCAATCTTGTAATTAACTCCATACTCATCAGATAATTTCATTAATCTTCTAAAAGATAAATCATCAGCAAAATTAAAAGCTTTAATGAATCTATTCATTTCTTCTATATTTTTTACTTTATACATAACACATTGTATTCTCATTTTAGTTTTTTGTAGTTGTTTTTTAATATATTGTAATTCTTCTCTAGATGGAACTCTTGTTTTAAATATTTGTTCATTATCTTTATCATCAATAGCATGCCTACTTATGTCTACAAAATCAAATGTTTTATCTATTAAATCTAAATTGTCTTTTAAATAAGTTCCATTTGTATTCATAGTTAAAAATTGTATTGGATAATTTTTTAATATATGAACTAAATCATCTAATTTTGAAAATAGTAATGGTTCTCCTCCAGTAACTGATACAGAGTTTAAGCACTCTGCTTTATACATTTCATATAACATTCTATCAGTACTTTCTAAAAAGTCATTAGCATTTTCATTAATATGGCATCCTTGTTCTACACAAAAATCACACTTACCATTACATTTATCAGTACATTTTAAATGTAAATGCCATAACCATGGATCGCTATTTAAATATACATCTTTTCCAAATAATTGTACTTTTTTATTATAATAGTCTTTTGAAATAACAAAGTCTTCTACATCACATTTTTTAATATATTCCTTTTTATTTGTAACTGTTTTTATCATATTTCATTTCTCTCATATTTTCTATTTTTTTATTCATTATCTTTTTTATATGTAGGAATATTAAATTTATGTTGATTAGCTTTATGTTTTTTTAGTACTTTGTCTTTTATTTCTTCGTCTACTTCTTCACCATTAATTACTTTAGCAATATCACTATATTTTACGCCTATTTTTTCTTCATCAGACATACCGCTTAGACCATCATCTGGAGTTTTATATAATACTTTTTTTGGTACGTTTAATGCTTCCCCTACTTTAATAACTTCATCTACTGTTAAGTCACCAATAGTAATAATATCTGATACAGAGTCTCCACCTTTTGTAAAGTATCCTACATAAATCTCACATTTATTTCCTGTTCCAGCAACTATATATCTTTTCTTTTTTATCATTGAGTAAAGAGCTGCTAAATAATAAAATGTTGCCATTCTTAATCTAGGTTTTACATTAATATCACTATCTTTTAATTCTTCTTCTGTAAAATTCCCTAATTTATTAATTTCATTTTTAAATGTATCATAAACTTCTGTTAAATCAACGTTAATTAGATTAAATCCAAAATAGTCGGCTACTAATTTTGCATCTTCTCTGTCTTCTTTTCTTGAATGACATGGAAGAGTAACTCCTAAGACATTTTCTTTTCCTAAAGCTTCAGTAAAAAGTCCTGCTACTACGCCTGAGTCTTTTCCTCCGCTTATCCCAATAACTACTCCTCCTAGATTATTTTCTTTATAATAATCTCTTATAAATTGAACGATTTTATTTTTTTCTTTTTCTGCATTAAACATATTATTTACCTTCTTTCTTCTAAATATTTTTTGGCTTTTTCTATTGTTAATAGACTTCCAACATCAAGTATGTATTTTTTTTCTACTAATTCATATAATTCATCAATACTACATTTAAAATATTTAATATATTCATCTTTATCTAATTTTTGTTTGCCTATTTTCTTACAGTTTAAAGCAAGATATCCTTTATTGGAGGCTCCTCCACAGCCTTCATCTTGATACAATTCACATACCTCAATTAATTCATCAGATTGATAACCTGTTTCTTCTAATAATTCTCTTCTTGCACTATCAATATGTGTTTCATTCTCTTCTACATATCCTGCCGGAAGGGCTATCCCTACAGTTGATTTTGTAAATATTCTTGGTTGGACAGTTAAAATCACTTCATTATCTGTAGTGATAGGAAGAATGATGGAGGCATTACCATCACTATTCCCTTTTATAAGTTTATCTCTTATAAGTTCTCTTCCATCTTCTAAGTAACTTTTATATGTTTTTATTTTTAAAAATCCACTTTCTTTATCTAGCAATTCTAGTTTCTTAGTTTTAAATTCTTCAATATAAGAATTTAATTCATTTATTTTTTCTTTTCTCATGATTACTACCTAACTAATTGTTTTGGCTTTTCTGGATTTACTTTATGCATTTCAATTAATTCTTTCTTTAACTCTCTTAATTTATCTGTTAAATCTACATAATATTCATGAGGTTCTGTTATACGAGTTACTTCTGGATACAGTGTATTAAATTCTTCTTCACAATATTTCTGTCTCTCATTTAATGTAGGCATTTCATATACTAAGTCTCCATTCTTATAAATTGGTACTAGTAATTCTCTTTTTAAATAGTTATCGATATTTTTAGTTTTCCATGTTTCAGTTGGATGAACCAAAGTATAATTATCGTTTGGAATTGTTTCGTTTGCTAATGATAAAACATCTCCTAAGGCATACCCTGTTTCTTTATCATAAAATCTATATACTTTTTTATATCCAGGATTAATTGTTTTTATTGTATCGTTACTTACTTTTATTTTGGGAATTGTTTTTTCACCTTGATTTACTGCAACAAGTTTATAAACTCCTCCTACTCTATCATTAGGAGCTGCTATATTATCCCCTGCTCCAATTGAATCAATTACGGCTCCTTGTTTTCTAAGTTCTCTAATTGAGTATTCATTAAGTCCATTACTTAAGCAAATTTTTGCATCTGGAAAGCCTGCCTTATCAAGCATCTTTCTTGCTTCTTTAGATAAATAAGCTAAGTCTCCACTATCAATTCTAATTCCTTTAAATGGGTATCCATTTGGTATTAAATAGTCATTGGCAACTCTTATCGCATTAGGAATACCACTTCTTAATGTATCATATGTATCAACTAAGAATACACAGTTATATGGATTAGATTTTGCATATTCTAAAAAAGCCTCATACTCATTTTCACTATCTGTTACAAGTGAATGTGCCATTGTTCCAAGTACTGGAATACCATATTTCATACCTGCGTATGTATTACTTGTTCCACAGCAACCTCCAATGTAAGCATGCTTACTAGCTTCTATCGCAGAATCAATTCCTCTTGATCGTCTCGCCCCAAACTCCATTACTGGAATTCCTTTTGCTTCGTTTGTAATTCTTTTAGCAGCTGTAGTAACTAATGCACCATGGTTAAAATTTGCTAATAAGGCTGTTTCTAGGATTTGAGCTGTTATAATATCAGCTTTTACTGTTAAAACAGGTTCATTTGGAAAGACTGCAGTTCCATCTGGTACGGCATAAAGGTCTCCCATAAATTTTAAATATCTTAAATACTCTAAGAATTCCTTATTAAAAGTTCCAAGTGATTTTAAATAATCTATTTCCCTTTCACCAAATCTAAAATTATTAATATAATTTATTGTTTCCTCTAAACCTGCACTCATTGTATATCCTCCAGCAAATGGATTTTTACGGAAAAATATATCAAAATAAGATTGTTGATCTTTTTTACCTCCATTAAAATATGTTTGTGCCATCGTTAATTCATAAAAATCTGTCATTAATGTTTTATTATTCATTTTATCTCCTTCTTTCTTATTTTTTATTATTGTCTATATCTTCTTGCCCCAAAATCAAAAATTGATTTTGTATGTTCTTTTGGTTTTTCTTTTTCATTGTTAGAGATACTATTCTCTAAATTTTCTTCTAATCTTTTTAATAGATTGACTCTATATCTAATTTGATCATCATCCATATAATTAGGTGCCATATTGTCTCCAATACCTGTGTTTATAATCTCCTCTATGTCAGCTATTGTTTTATAATTATCAAGACTAATTTGTGGCAGAATAACTACTTGTTCTTGTAAGCTCTCTATAAATTCTTGAAATTCTTGACTACTTAGTAATGAACACATTTCTTGTATTTGAGTAAATGTATCAATTCCAAAATCAAATTTTATTTTTTCTTCAAGCGTTTGTTTATTATTCATTTTTATCACCTCTTTTTAATATTTCGTTAATATCTGTTTTAAAAAAAATATATATTTCTTTTTTTCAATACTTTTTCATTTTATATTCTTATGATTAGTTAGTTTTGGTTATTAGCTTGCTTTTTTTACAAGTTGAATACCTTGTTGTTCCATTAGTAGTTTTGCAGCAAAAACATATTCTTGTCTTGCATCCTCTGCATAAGTTGCAATAGCATCTTCATGTACTCTAATTATATGTCTTCTATTCCATTGATCTAAGTAGTTAGCAAGCCCCATTGCCCCATTAAAATCACAAATATCTGTACAGCAACCAACAATATCAAATTCAAACATTTCTGGATGATCTTCAATTAATTTTCTAAAATCAGGTGCTTCCATAAAGCTTGTAGAATTCTTTTCAATAATAAATGTATCTTCATCATTTTCAAATGGTTTCAATTCATCTACTAGTTCTGCTTCTTTTGTTCCTCTAACACAATGACTTCCTCCAAATCTATCAAACTCTACAGCATCTTTATCATGTGTATCTTTAATAAAGATAATCGCTTTTCCAGCTTTTTTTGCTTCCTTTATTAATTCGATTTGTCTAGGAATTACTTTAGCAATTTCTTCGTCATGAAGTGCTCCTTCTCTAACAAATCCATTTACCATGTCGACAACAATTAGACATCCTTTATAAAATTTTAAATTTTTTACATTTTTCATTTTCTTTCTCCTATCTTTTTTTCTTTTCCTGTATTATTTACTTCAATTTCTCTAAAATATGGATAAAATTCCGTATACTCAACTACTTCTGGAAAATTTTCAATAAATTTTCTAAAAATAGGCGTTTCCATAAAGCTTGTAAAATTCTTTTCATTTGCGTATTTATCTTCATATTGTTTCAATTCATCTACTAGTTCTGCTTCTTTTGTTCCTCTAACACAATGACTTCCACCAAATCTTTCAAACTCAATAGCATTTTCATCTTGGTCTTCTTTAATAAAATTATCTGATTTTTCTTCTAACATTGCTTGTTTAATTAATTTGACTGACCTAAGAATTTCTTTTATTCTTTCATATGCCTCTTCTCTATCAAATTCATTTACCATATCTATTGTAATTAGACATTCTTTATTAAATTTTAAATTCTTTACATCTTTCATTTTCTTTCTCCTATCTTTTTTTCTTTACCATAAATATTAATCTCTACTCCTCTAAAATATGGATAAGATTCTGTATGTTCTCCTAGTCCATATCCTTCAGTTTTATAGTCAAGTCCTTTATCTATCGTAATGTTAGTTACTGAGTAGTCATCTTGTTCAAGATAATATTTAATTATTGTTTTTAAATCATTATCAGAAATATCTATAGAAATTGGAGTCTCTTCTCCTAGTATTTTTGTCTTTCCTTTGTAAATTATATTTACAACACAATCTTTATGTTCATCCATACCATAACCAACATAATCCTTATACACATTAATAATTGTCTTTCCTTCAATTTCATATACTTCTCTATAATATTGATTAATGAGATTCCTTACTTTTTCTTTGTTAAGTTTAACATTCATATTAACGCCTCCTTTCTTTTTAACATTTTGTTAATATCTATTAGTTAAATTTTACAAGTTTTTTTGGACTTGTTATTAACATTATATTAATATCAAATTAATTTGTCAACACTTTTTTAATTTTTTTTAAATTAGTATTATATATTATTTTTTACCTATTTTATTGTTGGGTAAATTTTATGATAATATAAAAAGATGATATCTTAAAATTTGAAGTTATAAGATATCATCTATATATTTTAGTTAATTGTTTATTCTATTTTCGTCTAGTATTATTTTTATAATTGTTAATTACTTAGTAAATAATACTCCATTAACATATAACTTATATCCATTTAAATTTATATTACTATTTGATGAGTCTGCATTTTCTAAACTTGTTATGTAACTATCACCAGTTAGTGTAATTTCACTTGACTTATCAAGTGTTATTTTAACTTCACCATTCTTAGCATCTATCATTCCTCTATAACTTGATGATTTCATATTCATTGTAAGTGATGATATTTCATCTACTCCAATATTTCCGTTTACTTCTTGGTTAGTCAAGTTTAATGTTGCTATTCCACCATTACTTCCTTCTTTACCCCAAGAATCTTTTTGTGCTCTAAAGAAATAACCATTTGAATCGTTGTTAATAAACTTGTTGTTTTCTAAATTGATTACGGCACTTGTATTTGAAACATATATAGAATCTCCATTATTGGTTGTTATAGTGCTATCCTTTGCAGTAAATGTAGCAACTCCTTCTGCAGCATCTCCACTCATTGACTGGTATATAAAAATATTTTTATATGTTTTAGATTTTACATTTTTCATATTTGTATCTGTTAATTCAACATTTTCAAGTGTTATTGAATTTTTTCCTTCAATAATCACTCCTTCACTTGTAGTAGATATTAGTTTAGCATTTTTTACATTTATATCAGCAGTAGAATATATTGCAGGGGAACCAATACCATTTGATGTATAAGTCCCACCATCAACATTAACTGTTCCTCCTCCTCTATCTGATCTAATAGCTGCACTTGATTGACCGTTTGTAGTAACAGTTAAGTTTTTTGCATTGGTTATCCCACCACCAGTTGTCATAATTCCTCCTGAATTGCCTTTTAAAGTAGTGATGGTGGAGTTGCTAATATTAATTGTTGTTCCATCGCTATTAGAATTATTAGTTTTGGCACTTCCTCCATAACTGAATACACCATTAGCTCCTGTTGCATTTGTATTAATTGTCGCATTTTTAATATTAACTTCTGCCCCATCTTTTGCTAAAATAGCTGAATTTGTTCCATAAAAACTTGTACTATCTCCACCATCTGAATCTCCTGTCTTATCTACGGTGATATTAGTCAAATTAGATTTAATTTTTCCTGATGCTAATATTGCGTTTTCATTAGCACTTGATGAAGTATAATTTCCTTCTGTAATATCTTCATCTTCTGTTATTTCTTTAGATGATGAATATGAAATTGATGATGCTGAATTAGATTCATGGGTGTTAGTATCTTTATTATTAGATGCTTTATTATTTTCAATTATTAAAATCCATAATACTGCTAGTATTACTATTAAAATTGTAATAATTCCTGTATATATAATGATTTTCTTTTTCTCCATCTTCATTTCCTTTCATTTTAATCATTTTCATTCGTATCACTAGTAGCATTTTTAGAACTTTCTTTTTGGTTGGTATCATCACTAGGCTTTTCAGGAGGTTCTTGTCCACTTTCACCATTAGGTTTTTCCGGCGGTTCTCCATCTGGTTTTTCTCCATTTGGCATTTCTGGTGGTTGTCCACTATTTATTTTTGTATTTTGATTACTACAATCACAATTATTTGTTGTACTTGTATATAGATAAAAAGCTCCTGTAGAAATAATAGCACCTGATAATACTCCTATTATAAAAATTATTATTTTTTCTTTCATTATTATGTCTCCTTTCTAAAATAATTATTATGTTTCTTTATTATATATTATTTTTTATATTTATTGTTTCTATATAAAACCTCCTTTTTTAATAGTTTACTATTTATTTTTTTAGTATTAACTGTGAAATTTCTTTTCACAAGTTAATAATATTAGATAAACATTAAATGAAGTTTAAAAAAATATTTTTATATATAAATAATTAATCATAATATAACTCTTAGATTTCTAAGATAGTTTCTATAATATTATTTATTGTAATGTTATTAATAATGTAAAACTATGTTAATTTATATTCAGTCTAAAATAGCTTTTTTCATATTAAAAAGGTATGTATAATATGTTCGAGGTGAATTATTTTGAATAATTTAGATAAAAGAAATAACGTTAAAAGGAATTATGATTTAATAGCAAAACAATATGCTAAGGACTTTGGTACATATATTGAAGATTTAGATATTTATGAAGAATTTGAAAAAGAGTTAATAGAGGGCGCTACAATTCTAGATTTAGGAGCATGAACAGGAAGAACATATTCTTATTATAGTAAAAAGGAATACAACTATATTGGATTAGATTTTTCAACTAAAATGCGAGATTTAGCTTTTAAAATTCATGGTAAATTTCCATATATTCTAGATGATATGATTAATATTAAAAAATATTTTAAAAATAATTCAGTAGATGCTGTATTTGCTGTTTATTCATTATATCATTTACCGGATGAAGATTTAAAAAAATTATTAAGTGATATTTATGATGTTCTAAAAGTAAGTGGAGTGTTTTTGTTTAGTTATCAAATAGGCTTTGGAGAAGATTTTGTTGATGAGCCTTATTTAGATGAGAAAGGGAAGAATGCTCTATATGTTAGTTATCAAACTGATAACAATATTGATTCTTATTTAGATATTTCTAAATATATTGAAATTTTTAAAAAAGAAAAAATAGAAACAATTGATGAAGCAGTTAATAGTAATAATACTGTTACTTCATATAGATTAGTTAAAAAAAATAAAATAAGAAAGAGAGTTTTTTATAAATGATACAATACAAGCCATGGGAGAAAAAACAAGTCAAAAACTTAATTAGTCAATCTAGTAATAATTTGCCTATTTTGGATGTTCAATTAGGTGGTGCTTGTAATTTAAAATGTCTACCTTAAACATAATGACACCAACTAAAAAAAGTTATTAAGAACCTTTTATTCTTAATAACTATTCATCTATTGAAATAATAATATCTGATAATATTCCTTTAAAAAATCTATCTGGCATATGAAGATTATTATAAATACCACCAAATGATACATTATCTGCAAAATATTGATTTAGTGACCAATCTGCTTGATCATATATCTTTTGAAAGCTACTATCATGTCCTTCGAAACTATAAGATACTTCAACTACTCCATCTCTTCTACGAATGATAAAATCTATTGGTGCTTTTGATGATGCTATTGTTGCTAGAACATCTGATGTACCTGATGTTCCTTTCCATTTGTATAAAGTAACAATTGTTGTTGAATTGCTCATACGAATATTAAATCCAGGCCATAATTCGTTAGATTCATCTTTACAATTTATAATTGTTGAAAGGGTTGAATTGCCACTTGAAACTGATTTTACTGTTAATCTTATTTCAAAATCTTTATCAATATTTTCTTGACTATACAAATTGATTCCTGAATCTATAAATGTGTTTGAAGTACCATCGAATATTGTATCTCCACTATTATTATATTTTATTTTTAAGTATTGTGCATATAATGTGATTGTTTCATTTTCTACATCTGTTAAATTTCTTACTTTTTCTTCATCATTATAATAGTTACCACTTCCATCTGCATTTGTATTCCAACCTGTAAATATATATTCATCTTTGCTGAATGTATTTTTACTTAATTTTTTTGCTGCAGCATTATATGTAAACTCTTGATTTTCCATGGTTCCTGTTCCGCTATTTGCATCAAAATGTATATAATAGTGGAAGTTATCTTTCCATTGTGCATATAATGTAATAATATCTCCAGTACTTCCAATATCTGTAACTAATTGTTTGTTACTATAACTTATTCCAGTTCCATCTGGTTGTGTATTCCAACCATTAAATACTTTTTCTTCATATTCGAATGAGTTATCCTTTAGTGCTATAGTTTGACCTACTTTAATTTGTTGATCTATCATCATTCCTGTTCCACCATTTGCATCAAAATGTATCTTATAAGATGGTAAATCAATCAATTCTACGCTCATATCTGATAATGTCCCTTTAAAGAAACGATATGCAACTCCATTCGCATTTATTCCTGCTCCAAATGTAGCCGCTCTATCATAATAATCTGTAAATGAAGAAAAATCATTAATTTGAATAAATGGTCCATTATCATAACTATAATATACAATACCATTTTCTTTCTTGATAATTATCTTTTCTCCTGTAGTATAGCCTGTATTACTATCTTTTACTTTATGTCCTGAAACATTAATATTCATTGTATATTTATTACTACCTTGTGTAAAAAAATGAATCCCAGGATATGGATCTGATTTTTCATTCATATCAGTAAATATTGTACCTCTATCTCCACCATTTGCAGTTGAGTATCCATTATTTGTATCAACAGTAAAAGTTATAATAAAATCTTTTTCTGCATTTTCTTGATTGATTAATTTTATTCCAGTATCTATATAATTTGTTCCATCAAATTCTTTTTGTCCATAATATGCATAGAATATTTTACTCCATTTTGCGTATAATGTTATGTCTTCTGTTGGTACAAATGCTTCATTTACTTCATTTTCAAAAGTTGGTTCTTTATACCATCCTTCAAATTGATAGAAATATGTACATTGTCTTGTCAAATAATCTCCTGTTGATCCTACACAATCATCATATCTTATATCAGGTATAGTCCCTATAGATTCTCCTTTTATGACCAATTTTGTTGTCTGAGAATTACCATTATTTGGTTCAAATGTTACGATATATGGTTCTGCATAAATTGGTCCAATTGTTGTATTATTTGTAAGTATAAATGTATAGTCATTATTATATGTTTCATCCGTCCATTTTACAAAAGAATTTCCATCGATATTGGTATTATCTGCCACTAAATGAATTTCAGTTCCGTAATAATAAGTTCCACTAGGCGTCGATGTTGTTACATAATTACTATTATTAATTGTTAATGTATACTGATTTCTTGTATATCGGTATGTTACTATTGGTCTTTCGGTTGAGTCTATAGTAATTGTTTGGGTTGGTGGAGAAGTAAATCCTTGTATTTCTAAAACAGGTGGAGTTATAACAGTTCCAATCTGAATATCATTATATGATTTTTCTTGATATACAGAATATGTTATTCCATCTAAATTCATTGTTTCATGTCTTACAATGTATCCACTTTTTTGTTGTATAGAAAACTCATTTATTGCAAGATTCGTAATTATTTTAAAATATCCAACTATTTTTTTTGCAAATAAAATAGAGATGATAAAAAATAGTAATAAGAAAAATATTTTTCTTATTTTCTTCATTTTTATCACCTCTTTTTTTGATTATTTTTCTATTTTTTTATTATCTCCAAATAATAATCCACTTATAAATAATATAAGTATGGTTACTATTATAATTATTTTTCCTTTTGTAGTTTGAAAGGCCATTACTATGTATCCAATCTTTGGAATCCATAGGATGTTTTTTCCTACATAATTATTATTAACGACCAAAGTTCCATCTGGTTCTTTATTTCTATCTCCTTTTGTAATAATTCCTTTTTTGTCAATTTTTATTGCTCTATGCGTTACTAATGTCCCATTATTTAATTTGAATGCTATAATGTCATTTTCTTTTATACTTTTAATTTTAGCATTTTTATTAATAAAACATAGACTTCCTGTTTTTATTGTTGGTTCCATTGAACCTGATAATACTACATATGGAATAAATCCACAAACATATAGTATTAAGAATACTCCTCCAAGTACAATAATTAACGTCGTTAAGACGTTAATTATTATCTTTATTATTCTCATATTTTAATTAGCTGAAGTTTGCCCAAACATCTGTTGGTGTTGTGCTTGCTAATCCTTGAGTTTGAATTCCATAACCAGTAACTACAATGTTTTTATTACCAGTTAATCCTTCATTACCAGTTAAATTGTTTAATAATGTTACATTATTAAATACTGCTGGTGTTGATGTTGGTGTACTTGCAGAAGTTGCTTTTGCTAATGCGGTTAAACTTCCTCCTGTTCCATAATAATAAACATGAGTAGCTGTTCCACCACTTGTACATGCTACTGCAGCTGATGGTAATTCAGTCCATCCTGAATTTACAGTGTAATTAAAGAATTCAACTGGTGTTGCAGGAGATGCAGCTGTTGTACAAGGTACTTCTACTTTTGCAAATACATATGCTGGGTTTGTAGTTGAAACGTTATTGATTGTTGGGTCTTTTGCAACCGTTTGTCCAGGCATTAAATCTTGTGATGCATCTGGTACACCATTGTTATCCTCATCTGTTGTACTCCAGTTTGGCTCTGTTAATGTAATGTCTACATTACCAATTGTAAATGTATTTGTTGCATTATCAGTATCAGTGAAATATGCAATTGCTCCCCCTACTAAAAATACTAATAATAATACAATAGCTGCTGTAATTGTTTTTTTCTTTTTCATATTTTTTTACCTCTTTTCTTTTTTTTATTTTCTATATTATCTGTATCCTTTTTTCCAAGAAATAAGACAACTATAAATCCTATTGCGGAAAGAACAAATACTGTTATAGATAGATCAAAATTTAAATCCCATGTTTTTGGATTAATAAGAGAACTCTTTTGTGATATTGTTTTATAAGAAAATCTCCAAATAACTTTTGTGAATATTTTACTATAATCATTATCAATTTCTGTTGGCAGAGATAATTCTATGATTAACTTTTTACTGTTATTATTTGAAAACACTCCTAAACTATATTTCTTTTTATCAGCAAGTTTTGTCTCTACTAAAATATTTCCTTGTTCATCTTTTATTACGAAAGATATCTTTTGTAGTAAAGATTTTTCTAAATCGTTTAACTCATCAAAGTCCACTTCGAAGAAGAATTCTTTTTTACTTCTATTATCATTCCTTATTATGACTTCTTCTTTCATTGAGTCTCCTGGTAATAAGTTACCAAGATTATCAAAAAAGTGATTATCAATATTGACATAGCGATTTACATCATCTTCATAGATTACCGATGCTGAACCTTTATAATCTATGTCAAATGTTCTTTCTACACTATCTTTTATAACTACATTATCCCAATTATTATCAAAGTTTTTTGCTTGAACAGCTTCAACTACTATATGAATAAAAATTGTTTTTTCCTGAAAAGTTGATTCCATATTCGGAACTTTAATTTTGTTAAATAAATCAATAGACTTTCCTTTTTCTAGTATTGAATCATAATAGTAATAATCATCTTTCTTCGTCCATGAAGTATAATTTCCTTCAATGTAATCTGAAGTAATTATTGTTTCTTGGTCAATCGTATATGTTATCTTTGCTCTTAAATAACAATCTATACCTATATTCTTTATTCTAGGTATAAGTGTCATTTCATCTCCAGGCATAACTCTTTTACCATTTTCAAGAAAAATTTCATTATTTTGGTTGTATTCCTGCATACTTATATCAACTGCACTAGTAGACAAACCGCTTTCCGCTTTATTAATCTCATCTGATAATGAATAAATACCAGAGATACTCATTATTAATAATAATATACTACCTAGTAAAAATAATTTCTTTTTACTAGTCAAATATGAACCACCTCCGAATCTACTAGTCTCTTCTGTAACATAGTACCCTAGTATATTTGTATTATACTATATTTTTTTTTATTTTGAAAGGTTTTTAATATTTTTTTTATATCCATGCACAACAATTCTATCTATATTGTTATTATGGCAGGTTGATAATGTTATTATTTGATCAGTATGATATATGTTTTGTTGAAAATTTATTTCACTTCTTTTTATAAATTTGTTTATCATATTATCTAAATTATTAAAATTTTTTTCTATATAATTATCTTTGCTTGATATTTTATAAATAGAAAATACTTGATATTTTATTGAAGTTTTTGTTGTTATAAAAGTTATTGAAATATCTTTTGTATTATTATCAAATAATTTATCTATTGATCCAAACATTGAACCATCTTTTCTATGATGTCCATATATTACAATGTTTTGATCGCTCCATTTATTTTGATAATCCATAAAAATCCACCCTGCACTATTTTCTTTTTTTTTAAAATCATGAGTTAAATAGTATTCGTTATCATCTGATTGAACAACAGGATAATTAATATTAGTTCCATCAACGATAATCCATCCTATGGTATCCTCATTATCTTTTAAAATATTTGTATCTAGATATTTTTCTCTATTTTTTACTTTTATTCTTTTTTTTTCCTCTTCTGTAATTTTTTTGACTTTTTTATTTTCTTTATGCCATGCTATTAGATTTATTGCAGAAAATAAAAATAATATAGCAAAGAAAAGTAAAAAAAATATTCTGATTTTCTCTTTCTTTTTCATATTCTCTCCTAAGTATAGATTCTATCTTATTTATAGAATATCATTTTTTTTATAAAAGAACAATTTTTTAATTTTAATTGTAAACATCAATAACATTAAATATACAAAATTAGTAACTATTTTTAGCAAATTCTTTCATATATATGAAAAATTACTCATAATTTAAGCCCGCCAAAACTCTCAATTACTAAATAATAAGTATGATAAAATAACCGACTATCATTCAATGTATTTTAAATAATTAAAATAGTTTTTATATAAAAAAATACGAACATAAATGTTCGTATAATTATCTAATGGAGCGTGTGTTTCATTAGCTTACGGTAAGTTCTTCTTTGTAGTTCCATTATATAAAAATAAATGTCTTTTTGCAACAATTTAATTATTTCATTATTATAGTTTTCATTATTACTCACTTGTAAATGTAAATGCAACCCTAAAAATTATAAAAGTTGCATTTAACC
>CAMOWA010000011.1 GCA_946628005.1 uncultured Caryophanales bacterium | reverse complement strand
CTATAGGATCATCTTTAAATACAGGGGATGATACTTGCCTTAAAAATTCTTCATCATCTTTTATTGTTTTTCTTTCTATATTCATTTATATTCTCCTCAATGTTTATTTAATAGATATTATATTTCCTTATAATATGTAAGTCAATAATAATAAAATATCTAAAACACTTCCGAAGATGAATATTTTAAATAATAGTAACGCTCGAAAAACAGGACAGTGGTATTGGCTTGCTTCGCTTTACTATTTCGGCATCACCGGCGTTCACGGCGTGCGTCCGGCAGTTTCACTGACACCAGGCATCCTTTATTCTGATGGAGATGGAAGTATGGAAAATCCTTATGTTGTATTGGCATCTAGTTAAAAAAACATATTGTTTATTCAATATGTTTTCTTGTTTTATTATTTTTTAATATTCTATAGAAGAATAGTATAAATATAAATATATCTATAATTAGCAAGTTATATAATTTTATTTTATAATCAAATATTGTAAATATTATAATATTTATAAGACCAATTATTTGAATATTTTTGGTTCTTTTTATTATTGGAATAAATGAGTATAATAACAAATCTATTAATGGTAAATAATCTATCCAAGTTTTTGTTATAGGTGATATTATTAATATAATTATGGTTATCTACGCTGTGATTGTTATTATTATTTTATTTATTTTTATGGAATCTAATAGACTTATTATTATATCCATGATGGATACTATTAAACCTATATAGTTTGTTATAATTAGATAACAGATACTTGATATTATATTTGCAATATAGGCTATTGTTATTATTTGATTTTTTTCTTCTATTTTTACTATGTCAAAAATTATACTTTTTTTATTCCATTTATATATACCATATATATTTACTATTAAATATATTATTGATGAAGTTAACATAGTCATGGAATAATCTCCTGATATATGATATACATTTGTCCATAGTATAACATCTAATACATTATTAATTAACCATAACCACCAACTCTCATTAAATCTTAGTGCTAGAAGTATTACTCCACATAGATTTATTATGTTAGAAAAGGCATCTAAATATGTGAATTTTGCATCTGGTATTTTCTGTAGGATAAATGCAAAAGATAGGCTTAGTATTATACATGATGTAATTGTAAGTATTCTATTTTTAGTAGAGAAGCATCTTACTTCTAAGTTATTGTTTTTATCTTTTTTATTCCAATTTATAAAACCAAATATTTGTAGAGGAGAAAAGATAAATATATAGAAGAAAAACATTCCATATATTTGATTTTTATAGGCTACTAATCCCATTAATAGATAACATATTAAGCCATATATATAATTTTTTCTTTTAAAGTTACTAGCAAATATTGAGTTTAATAAACTAGTTATGATTATTAAGATACTTATTATACTATTCATATTAGTCTCCTTTATTTTAATATAACATTTATATAAAAAAAACGATAGTTAATATCGTTATTTTTTATATATTTTTGGTTTATTTATAAATTTGTTTCCTAAACTTTTATCTTCTAAATTAGGTTTTCCAAATGGATTATTAAAGTCACTTAATGTAACATCTGATAATTGATTTTTAGGAAACATTTTTTCTACTGATTGTTTTTTTGTTGGATCTTCTTTAAAATATGGATAAGTTTTTATTATATTTCTTATATCTTCACATAATGGACTTTCTATTATAGTTAGTTTGCCATTTTCTTCTTCTATTTTATATCCGTAATACATTTTATGAATATATGCAACTTTTCCTGTATTTCCTCTATGTTTTGGATCTTTACTCCATCCACTATGAGTTACTATTCTAGTATGAGAGTGTATGTGCCCCTTTGAATCTGTTGTAAAATATACATGTGTTGTCGTATAGTAGTAATAAAATTCTAGATGATCTTTGTGATTTTTTTTCATTACATGATAGAGATATTCCCAGTTATCTATTCCATAATATAGCTCATTATTAACTATCAAGTTGTAAAATGATTCATCTTCTTTATTTAATTCTATTATATTGTTTGTTTGCTGATAATCTGACATTTCTAAATTTTCCCCATTAAAATATCTTTTTATAACCAAATCATCATTTGGATTATTTTGATCATTTACACTTATTATTTTTTTATATTGATGCATATGTCTATTTGGAAAAGTACAATCAGATTTTTCACTACATCCTGATATAATTATTGGTAGTAATAAAACTGGTATCATATTTTGTGTGAATATTTTTAAATTATTTATTTTCATTTCGATTCCTCTTTTACTAGTGACTTATTATAACACAAGTGTTGTTTAAAATCAAGTGCTATTATTTGACATTATTCTGTCGTTTAACTTGACTATTTGAAGATTATGAGATATAATATTCTAGATTTTTAGGGGGATATGATATGAGTAATGAACAATTTGCATTACCAAATGATTTTGATATAATGCAAGCTGGTGCTAAACAGACTGAAGCACTAATTGATAATTTTTATGCTTGTCTTGATAAAATTGATGAAATGGGAGACTATGTAGATATTACACCTTATTTAAATAGTTTTAATTCTATTCTTGATAAGCTTCCTGAGAAAAAACAAATTGTTAGTGATACGCTTAATTATAATAGTAGTGTTAATAGAGAGAATGTTCGTGAGTTTATTGAAAATTTAGTTTATTCTTCTGTTAATACAGATTTAATAAAGCTTACTTCAAAATTACAAGATGAAGTTGGTCCTGTTTATAATACTTATAAATTAATGCGTAGAATAAATGAACTAATTATAGATAGTAAGGATGCTAATATTGAAAAGATTGAAGAGTATACTATTAAATTATTGAAAGAATTAAAAAGACTTCGTTTATATGAGAGTGAAACTATTAAAGTATCTGAATTAATAAAAGAATCTTATATGATTGTTTTTGATACTTTATTATTTGAAAAAACATTTGGTTTTAATGATATTTTGGTATATTTAAAAGAAGATAATGATAATTATTCTAGAGAGGCTTTAAGTAAAATTTTGAGAAGTAGAGTTTCTCGTTATTTAAAAAATGGTGAATTAGAAAAGAATGATTTAGATGATGATTATATTAATCATTTAGAAGAGGGAATTGGATATGACTTTTTAAGTTCTGATTTTTTAGGTAAAATTTCTAAAATCAGATTTAATAAGCTATATGAAGAACTTAATAATGAAAAAAAATATGACAAAAATTCTCTTTCTTCAAAGATAGATTTTTATAATTATAATAAAAGATTATTAGAACGTGATCTTTTAGAGACTAATAATGTAATTTCTGATAATAAAAAGAAATTACTTCGTACTCTTTTATCTGCTAGTCCTATTGTTCTTGTCCCTGGTGTGATTTTATCTCTTTCGGCACTTTTAGGTATTAGAAAATCTTATAATACTCCTTCATATCAGACTATTACTCGTACAGTTGATTTGAATACTGGAAAACAGATTGGAAATGATTTTATTATTTATGATGATGTAAAAACTTCTTATGTTGCAACAGTTATGATTTATGATCCTTGGGTGGAAAATAAATTAGGAAGTGGTTATACGAGAGAAGTTTATGCTTATGAGTATTCTATTCCTAGTAATGTTTTAGAAGATTATCATATTTCTATAGATGATATTGAGTCTGGCGAAGATAGAATGAAATTAAAATATCAATATACAGAACATAAAGAAGAATTAGATGTAAATGATAGTATGGAAAAAACTGGTGTACAGGTTATTGAAACTTTTCAAAACAAAGAGAATTCAAAGCCTACTACTAAATATTTGATGTTTCATTTAATACGTGGTTCTATAATTTCTGCCATTTCTATTGCTATTGGTTGGGTTTTATTGCATAATGCTTTGTATGATTTAAATAGACGCCTTAATAATATTAAATATAAAATTCATGATGAAGAAACTAAAGTAGACGATTTAGTTGATCAAATGTTAGAGTTAAATGATGAAAGAGAAAGACTTATTCATGAAATAGAATTATATGAAAAGAAGTATGGTGATATTATTAGTGATAAATTAGATAAAGAATGTGGTGTTGTTAAACGTAAAAAGAAATGATTAATTATGTAAATTAGAAAGCTTTGCTTTCTTTTTTTTTTGTTTCTTGATAAAATCATGTTAGGGTGAAAATTATGAAAAAAACTAAAATTATTGGGAGTATTGGACCAGTTAGTAATAATGTAGAGGTGTTAGAACAATTAGTTTTAAATGGACTTAATTGTGTTCGTATTAATTTGAGTCATGCTGATTATGATAGTTGTTTAGAAACTATTGAAGTTGTTCGTGAAGTAAGACGTAGGACTGGTGTCCCTGTTGCGATTATGTATGATACGAAGGGACCTGAGTTTCGTACATTGGATTTTGATGGTGAAGGGGTATTTTTAAATGTTGGAGATACGATACGTATGGATACTTTTTCATCTATTGGAACTCGGGAGTCTTTTTCTGTAAATCATACGGATGCTATTGCACAAATTCAAATTGGAAATCATGTATTGGTAGATAATGCATTATTGGATTTAGAGGTTATTGAAAAAGGGGAGGAGTATGTTCTACTACGTGCTTTAAATGATGGCGAGATTAAGTCTCATAAAACGATTAATGTTCCAGGAGTGGACTTGCATCTACCATTTATTAGTCAAATAGATGAGAAGGATATTTCTTTTGCAGCAACTCATTCTTGTGACTATTTAGCTTTGTCTTTTGTTAATTCTCGGGATGATGTTTTAGAAGCTAAAAAGATTATTGAAGATAGTGGGGGAGATGCTAGAATTATTTCTAAGATTGAAAGTAATTTAGGTATTCAAAATATTGATAGTATTATTGAAGTTTCTGATGGAATTATGATTGCTCGTGGGGATTTAGGGGTAGAACTTCCTATGGAAGAACTTCCGATGCTTCAGAAAAGAATTATAAAAAAGTGTCGTGAAAATGGTAAGTTTGCAATTGTTGCGACTGAAATGCTTGCTTCTATGTATACTAGTCCTAGACCTACTCGGGCTGAAGTTTCTGATATAGCGAATGCTGTATTGGATGGAACGGATTGTGTTATGTTATCTGGAGAAACTACAGTTGGAAAATATCCTGTTCAAGCAGTTTCTTATATGAGTAGAATATGTAAATATGTAGAAAGTACTATTGACTATACAAAACATACTACGTATAAGAGAAAAATTGGGGTTTCTGATACAATAGCAAAACTTGTTGTAGATGCAGTTGAATATGCTGATATTAAAGCAATTGTTACTACCACTATGACTGGGTTTACCGCAAGAAAAATTAGTAATTTAAGACCTAATTGTACGATTCTTGCTTGTTGTCCTTCAAACCATATTGCAGAGAAAGTTATGCTTAATTTTGGAGTAGAACCTATTGTTACGGATGTTTATGATTCTACTGATGAAATGATAGTTGCATCTAAAAAATATGCTCGTGAAAAACTAAATCTTGAAACAGGAGATCTTATAATTATCACTGGAGGATTCCCTTTAGGAAAAACTAGAATGACTAATTTTATTCGGATTGAAGAATTGTAGGAGGTAGATGAAAGACTAAAGTTTAAGGTTTTTGATGATGCTTTAATAGATAAAATAGCTGATTTAGCTTTAGAAAGTGATACTGGTGCTAGACATTACAAACTGTTGTTAATGGGATGAGAAATGTAATATTACCTCTTCTTCGAAATAAAAACATTAGTGAAATAGAACTTACTGATGAAATACTAGCTAAGTCACAAGAAGTATATATTCGAAAGGGGGTTGTTAAATAATGAGATTTGAATATAATTCTGATTTTGATTTTGATGAAAGAGTAGAGTTTGTTTTTCATGAGATTAAAGATGCTTATCCTGAAATTGAAGATTTTTTAATACGAGATATTAGTGAAAATACCCTTCCTGTTGATGATAAAGTATCAAATGATGATAAATTTGATCGTTATTATTTGATACTTAGAATTATAGGAAGAGAACATCCTTCTTTTTCGGTTGTTTTTAATGATTTATATAATGTTTATGAGGATGGTCTTCATAATGAAATATATTTGAATGTTATGCCAAAAATAATTGATTATGCTAATGGAAGCCGTTCTGATTTTCCTGAATTAGTGTCTTATGAATAATAATAAAAATAGAGAATTATCTCTATTTTTATCTTAGTACTAAAAGTTTTGGTGACGTTTTAAAATCTCCTTCTGGTAATAGATCTTCTAATATAGTTGATTTATGATTATTAATTTCAGACTCTATTATTTTAGGAGGTAAATAACTTTCTGTTAGTAATGATTCAATTTGTGATTTTTTAAGAATTATATTATTTCCTTCTCTATATAATCCTAGTACTGCTTCTTTTATTTTGGAATTATTAATTGTTATTGTACCTAGCAATGTATGTATATTTGTTCCTATCATCTCAGAATTATTTATTTTAATTAGTCCATTAGCTGAACGTACATTAACTATTTGTTCATTTGTTTTATTGCAATCATTAATTGTAATATCTCCACTATCTGTTCTTATTTTAGACCATTTTATATTACTTTTGTTTATATTAATTTCTCCATATGAATTTCTTAAAATAGCTTGTTTATTTATTATAGAGTTTTCTATATTTATAGAATCTGAAAAGCCTGTTGCTTCTAGTTTATTAAATGATGAATTAATTATTATTATTCCTCCAGCTAAAGATATTATTTTACATTCATTTAAATTTGTATTATTTAATATTATATTACCTGACTGAGAAAATATTTCTAAATTATGTTTTTTATCACTAATTTCAATTAGAGTGTCATTATAATGATTTGAAATAGATAATTCATCTATTTTATGATTATTATATGGAAGTAGTATTTTATTAGTGTTATTTCCTAATATAATTATTTCATTATCTTTTGTAGCGTATATACATTCTTCTTGAATATAGATTTCCTCAGGAGTTATATTATCTTTTCTTTCATAAGTTGCGATATAGAGAGGACAATCTCCTTTAAATGTTATTTTTTTTATCATAACCGAATCCCTTCCTTTTTAGATTTTTTTTGCTTGAAAATATAAATCGTATAGTTTTTGTACTCCATTTTCTAAATAATAATAGTAAAATATATATGGAATAAATAAACATAGTGTTATTAAAAATAGTAGAAGAAGGGGAATAGTACTAAAGTATAATAATCCTAATAAGAATAATATAGTACTAATTCCTGTAAAAAAAGTTACTATTAAATGGACTAGTCTTTCATGTTGAAAGAATAATATCCAAGTATATAAATTTTCTATTTCTTCTTTTTCTATTTTTTTATGATTTATTTTTTCTTCTAATTCTTTTATATAATCTTTTAATTTAATTTTCATTGTATTTTTTCTCCTAGAGGAGTATTATTAAATTCTTCACTCATTAATAATTCATGAAGTTCTTCTTCTTTGGTATCTAAGTATACTTCTTCTATACGATCTACTCGACATTTTTCTGCTTTAATGATTGCTTCTACTTTATCAACGGCTTCTTCTAAATTATCATTTACTACTACATAGTTGTATTTTGTTACTTCATTTATTTCTTTATATGCTGTATGAAATCTTTTTATAATTTTTTCATTTGTTTCGGTACCACGTTTTTTTATTCTTTTTATCATTTCTTGTAGTGATGGTGGCATAATAAATATAAATAGTGCTTCTGGTATTATTTTTTTAATATTACTAGCACCATTTATTTCTACTTCCAGTATTACATCTATTCCTTCATTAAGTTTTTCTTTAATATATCCTTTTGGTGTTCCATAATAATTATCTGAGTAGTAGTTATATTCTAAAAAATAATCTTCTTTAATTCTTTTTTCAAATTCTTCTTTACTGATATAGTAATAGTCAATTCCCTCTTTTTCTAAAGGCCTTATTTTTCTACTAGTTGCGGATACGGATAACCATCTTTCTTTAGGCTTGTTTTTTAATAATTCTTTTATAATTGTACCTTTTCCTGCTCCTGATGGAGCACTTATAACAATTAATTGTCCTGTCTTTTTACTCTTTATCATATTTTTCATCTCCTAAATAAATTATACTATTAAATTCTCTTTTTACTAGATTACTTTTAAAAATAATATCAACTATTTTAGTAGTTTCTATTTCGTAAGATAACATGTCATCTTTTTCTCTTGTTATTTTACTTATAATTGGTAGAGTTACCTCTTTTTTTATTTTATTTAAGTAACTTCTTCCTTTATTATTTAAACCTAGTATTCTAATATAAGTTATTTTATTCATTTTTTTTGCTTTTTCTTTTGTAAAATTACATAGAATATGAATCATCATTCTTTTTATTTTATTATAAGTATATCTTTTACTTTTTGTTAAGTTTATTAATTCTTCTAAGGAGTTTGTTTTATCTATATTTTTTTTTATTAATGGACCAATTCCTTCATCTACTGTTTGATATATGGATAGGTCTTTTTCTGTTATTATTTTGTATTTTAATAGTTCAAAGAATTCTTCTATAAAATGATAATTATTTAGATATTCTTTTTCATTTTCTGGTATTTGGTTATCTATAGATATTTTTTCTTTTATAGCGTTTCTTATAGATGTTGCGGATGAAATAGAGGAAGTTATTGTTTTATCATGATAATTATTTGTTCTTTTTATAGATTCTGGTATTATTTTATAGTTATTTTTATATATTGATTTTATATAACTTATTCCTAATAAATCATTTGGATTATCTATTTTTTTCTTTGTTATTTCTTCTAATGCTTTTGATAGGGCAGTAGGGTAATTATATCCTGCTTTGGAATAATAATTTACTAGTTTATCAAATATAGGATTATCTATTTGAGTTTTAGCAATTAATTTTAAGTCTTCTATATTATCTGATTCTGATCCAAAAATAATTTTTTCTACTTTTAATTCTTCTAGTATTGTTAAAGCTCCATTTGCAAAGAAATCAGCTGATTGGGTAGCAAAAGGAAAAGGAAGTTCTATTACTAGGTCTATTCCATTTTTTAGGGCAATTTCTGTTCTTTTCCATTTATCAATTATGGAAATATCTCCACGTTGCATAAAATGTCCACTCATTACTGCAATTATTGTATAGTCTTTGTATTTTTCTTTTATTTTATTGATTTGATATATATGTCCATTATGAAAAGGATTATATTCACATACTATTCCAATTGATTTCATGTTATTCCTCTTTTCTTTTAGGGTATTTTATCATGATTTATTTTTTTATACAATAATGAGGTATAATTCTAATCCTTTTTAGAATAAAATTATATGTAAAGTGTTTCTATTTTTCTTTTATTATCGATTATTAATTGAAAAATGTGTTATAATCTTGATATATGGAGGAGTTTCTATGAGAGCTATTATAGTAGCAGGGGGAACTGGTGGACATATTTATCCTGCTCTTGCAATTATTCATAAGATAGAAGAAAAAAATCCTGATTCGGAAATTTTATATATTGGTACAACTGATCGAATGGAGAAAGATATTATTCCTAAACTGGGATATCGTTTTATTGGATTAGAAATGAAAGGATTAAATAGGAAAAATATATTTTCTAATATAAAAGTTTTTTCAATGTATTCTAAAGCAATTAAAGAAGCTAAAAAAATTATATTAGATTTTCATCCTGATATTGTTATTGGAGCAGGTGGATATATTACAGCGCCAGTTTTATATGCAGCTCATAAGTGCCATATTCCTATCTTAATTCATGAACAGAATTCTACTCCAGGAATTAGTAATAAGTTTATAAGTAAATTTGCAGATAAAATATGTGTTTCCCTACCAAAAAGTGTTAATTTATTTCCAAAAGATAAAGTAGTATATACTGGTAATCCTAGAAGTGAAGAGATTCTTTCTGTTTCTAAGATTTCTAAATCTAGTTTGGGTTTTAGTGATAATAAAAAATTAGTGGTTTTTGTTATGGGGTCTTTAGGAAGTACTACTATGACAGAAAAATTAAAGGAGACGATTCCTTCTTTTCAAAATAAAAATTATCAGGTTTTAATTATTACTGGTAAATCTTATTTTGATGATTATTCTAGTATTCATGTTCCAGATAATGTAAAAATACTTCCTTTTATGGATAATTTAATTCAATTGTTAAAGAGTAGTGATTTAATTGTATCAAGAGCTGGTGCTAGTACAATTGCTGAGATTACAGCTATTGGTCTTCCTGCAATATTGGTTCCATCTCCTTATGTTACAAATAATCATCAATTAAAAAATGCTTTAGAGCTTGAAGAGGTTAATGCTTGTAAAATTATAGAAGAAAAGGATTTTTCTAAAGATAAAATTATAGATGAGATTGATAAAATATTTGATAATAAAGAGTCTTATTTAGATATGGTTAAGAATAGTAAATCTTTAGGAATTATGGATTCTGCTACTAGAATTTATAATGAGATAGAGAAGATTATAAAAAAATAATTTTTAGGAAGGATTGATTATTATGAAGGATTATCTTCATGATATTAAAAATTTAAATATTGGGAAAGTAGAAGAAGATTGCTCTTTAAAAAACTATACTACTTATCGTACTGGTGGTATTGCTAGATGTATTGTATATCCTAAAAATGTTGCGTGTTTTGTTAAATTAGTTCATTTTTTAAAAAGTAAAGATATTTCTTTTAAAATTTTAGGAAATGGTTCAAATTTATTATTTAGTGATAAAGTTTTTGAAGGTGTTTTGATTCGATTAGATGACTTTAATCAAATTGAATTTTTAGGTAGAGGAAAGTTTCGAGTTGGAGCAGGTGTATCATTAATAAAGCTTAGTCTTTTAACAGCTAAAAAAGGTTTTACGGGGTTAGAGTTTGCATCAGGTATACCTGGTACGATTGGTGGGGCTGTTTTTATGAATGCTGGTGCTTATAAATCTGATATGGGGTATATTGTTGAAAGTGTTAAAGTTTTGACTCCTGAATTAAAAATTATTCGTTTGGAAAATCGTGAAATGGATTTTCATTATCGTACGTCTTTTTTAAAAACTCATCCAGGTTATATTTGTATTGAAGCGGTTATTAAACTTCAAAAGGGTAAAAAGGATGCTATCATGGAAGTTATTCGTGATCGACGTGAAAGAAGGCTTTCATCTCAGCCTTTAGAGTATCCATCTGCAGGAAGTGTTTTTAGAAATCCGGAGGATAATTTTGCTGGAAAATTAATAGAAGATTGCGGATTAAAAGGATTCCGTCATGGTGGAGCAATGGTTAGTGATAAACATGCTAATTTTATTGTAAATTATGATAATGCTACTAGTGAAGATATAAAATATGTAATAGATTATTGTCATGATGAAGTATTGAAAAAGTATGGTATTGAATTAAAAATTGAACAAGAATTTGTAAACTGGGAGTAATTATGAGTAAGACAATAAAAAAGAAGAGAAAAATTAAGATAAAAGGTTTTATTATATTTCTTTTTGTATTGTGTTTTTTGAGTTTAGGTATTTATTATATTCTTAATGTTAATACAAAAAATATTGTAATAAAAAATACAAGCTATATAAATGATGATGAATTAATATATCTAGCTAAATTAGAAAAATATCCTAAGTTTTTTCTTTTAAATAAAAATCAAGTTAAAAAAAGGATTATGAATAGTCCTTATGTTTCAGATGTTCATATAAAAAAGAAATACGGATTTATTCTTTTGATAGATGTAGTTGAAAATCATCCGGTTTTTTATGATAATAATAAAAATACTATTGTTTTTCATAATGGAAAGAGTATGGATATTAATAATAATACTTATTCTTTTCGTATCCCACGGTTAATTAATTATGTACCAGATGATAAGTATAAAAAATTTGTTACTGGAATGGCTAAAATTAATGATAGTATTATATCTAAAATTAGTGATATTGAATATCAACCTAATGATTATGATAAGGATCGTTTCCTTTTATATATGGATGATGGAAATATGGTTTATCTTACTTTAACTAAATTTAAAATGATAAATCATTATAATGAAGTATATAAGCAACTTGATAATCATAAGGGTATACTATATTTAGATAGTGGTAATCATTTTCAAATTAAGGAGTAGTAATTTAAATGGAAAAAATGAAATTATTTTTTCTTTTTTTTTAGTTTTTTGAATTAAATCTTTCATAATTGTTATTTCTATAGTATAATAGTTTTTAATGATAGGAGGATTGTATGGGTGAGATTTATACTGGTATAGATTTAGGTACTGATAGTATTAAGATAGTGGTTTCAGAAAAAGTTCATGATAAATTTTATGTTCTTGCCTCTGTATCAAGTCCTTCTAATGGTATAAAAAATGGTTTTATTGAGGATACAAGATTAGCTGTTTCAAGTGTCAAGACAGCTATTAAAAAAATAAATGAATTACTAGGAGTAAAAATTACAAAGGTAGTTGCTGCTGTACCGTCTTCTAATTGTTCTATGAATATTGTTATGGGACAAACTAATGTAATTGATTATAATGAGATTACTGGTACAGATGTTAGTAATGTTTTACTAAATGCTATAAAGAATGAAGACTTTTCAACTGATGAATTGGTTACTGCTATGCCGATAAGTTTTATTGTCGATAGTAAGAATAATATTTCTGATCCTAAGGGTATGAAGGGGACTATTTTAGAAACTAGAGTAGTAATAAGTACTGTTCCAAAAGAACCATTATATAGAATATTGGAAGTTTTAAAATTAAGTGGGTTGGAAACTGTAGATATTTCTTTTCAATCAGTTGGAGATTACTATTCTATTAAAAATAAAAAGTATGATGAGTTGGTTGGTGCAGTTATTAATATTGGTGAAGAGAGTACTAATGTATCTGTTTTTAATAAAGGAATTCAAATTAAAAATTCTACAATACCAGTAGGAAGTTATAATGTTGATAAAGATCTTACCTATGTTTTTAAATCTAAAATGAGTGAATCTCGAAAAATTAAAGAAAACTTTGCAGTTGCTGTTGCTAATTATGCAGATAGTAATGATATATATTCTTTTGAATTGGATAAAGATACTAAGAAAGATGTTAATCAATTAGGAGTATCTAAAGTTGTTGAAGCAAGAATTAGAGAATTATTAAAACTTGCGAAAAATGAAATAAAAAACTTAACAAATAGAGAAATACGTTATATAATTATAACAGGTGGCTTGACCGAATTGTCTCTTTTTTCTCGTATTGTAGAAGAAGAGTTTGGTTTTGTTGCAAAGGTTAACAATATGACAACACTTGGAGTTCGACATAATAGTTTTAGTAGTTGCTTTGGAATTATAAAATATTTTGATGATAAATTGACTTTAAGAGGAAAAACTTATAAAATGTTTTCTAGCGATGATGTTGATACAATATTATCAATTGATTCTAGTATTTCAAATGAAAATATGATTAGTAAAGTGTTTGGACATTTTTTTGAACATTAAGGAGGAAAAGGTATGATAGGCGGATTGGAAATGGATCAATTAGCAAAAATCAAAGTCATTGGTTTAGGTGGTGGCGGAGGTAATGCTATTAATCGAATGGTTGAATCTGGTGTAAAAGGGGTAGAGTTTATTGCTGCCAATACCGATTTACAAGTTTTGAATACTTCAAAAGCAGATGTAAAAATACAAATTGGGGCATCTTTAACAGATGGTCTTGGAGCAGGTGGTAAGCCTGAGGTTGGAAAAGAATCTGCTGTTGAATCAAAAAAGGAAATAGAAGATGCTCTTTCTGGTGCTGATATGGTTTTTATTACTTGTGGTATGGGAGGCGGTACTGGAACAGGTGCAGCTAGTATTGTTGCTGAAATTGCACAAGGTTTAGGAGCTCTTACTGTTGCAATTGTTACTAAACCATTTTCTTTTGAAGGAAAAAGAAGAATGGAAAATGCTACACAGGGAATTGAAGAGTTAAAAAAACATGTTGATACTTTAATTGTTATTCCAAATGATAGATTGAGAGAGATAATTGATAAATCTACTCCTATGTTAGAAGCTTTTAAAGAGGTTGATAATGTTTTAAGACGTGGAGTACAGTCTATTTCTGATTTGATTGCAGTTGTTGGTCTTGTTAATTTGGACTTTGCTGATGTTAAGGCTGTAATGGAGAAG
This sequence comes from uncultured Caryophanales bacterium, assembly GCA_946628005.1. Taxonomy (GTDB): domain Bacteria; phylum Bacillota_I; class Bacilli_A; order RF39; family UBA660; genus UBA3789. The sequence continues at coordinate 26,303 of CAMOWA010000011.1, read as the reverse complement.
AGTGGTCGTGCTATTATTGGTATTGGTATTGGTATGGGTGAAGAACGTGCACTTGAGGCTGCTAAACAAGCTGTTTCTTCTCCACTTTTGGAGACTTCTATTGAAGGAGCTACAGATGCTATTATCAATATTACGGGTGGAGTTAATTTAACATTATTTGAAGCAGAACAAGCTGCTGAAGTTGTTAGAAGTGCGGCTAATACTGATATTAATACAATTTTTGGTTCTGTTATTAATGAACATTTAAATGATGAGGTAATTGTTACTGTTATAGCAACTGGTTTTGATAAAGCAAAAAAACAACAACAAGCTCAAATTGAACAACATCCTGTTTCTCAACAGCCACAAAGAAGAGTTTCTTCTAGAGATGATTATAATTATCAAACTGAAATACTTAGTGATGATGATGATGGTTCTTCTGGAAGAAGTGTTGATATTGAAATGCCATCTTTTTTAAGAGATCGTAATTTTTAAAACAATTCTTTTGAGTTGTTTTTTTCTTTTTTCTTATTTATAATATGTTTATTAGAGGTGAGTTATTTATGGAATCTTGGGAAAAGAGAAAGCTTCGTTTAGATGCTAGATTAGGAGGTAAACCAATACCTGATTTTTATAACTGGCTTAAGTGGCTATCTTTTGAATCAGATTATCAAAAACAAATGGAAGAGAAAATGAAAAGTTTTCCTGATTATTTTGAGTATGAAAAAAGAAAAAATTATCTAAATCATATATTAGAGTTATTGCAAAAAGTAGAAAAGAATGAAGCAAATTTAGATGAGCGATTTGAAGTTATGTGTTTTTTTAGTGAGACAGATAATAAAGCCCCTAATTTGATGGAAGTTATTAATAGTAAGTTTTCAGAAAAAGAATTAGATGAATTGAATGACATATTGAATGTCTTCAAAAATCTTTCTTATGATCAATTAAGTGTTTTATTAGATTTAGCAAATGATCCAGATATTCGTGAAGAGTTTTCTATGGAAGATGAGTACATTATTTATATGCTTTCTAAGCGTTGGGAAGAGATGTATTCCAATAATAAGAATGAACGTATTAGGACTAGGAGACCTAAAGGTGGTGTTCTTCCTAGAAAAACGAATTTTTAAAAAAACAATTCTTTTGAGTTGTTTTTTTTTGATTATAACTAAAAGAAGCAAGTTTTATAAACTTACTTCTAATCTTAGATTGATATCATCTACATAATTATTAAATAAATATTTTATTTATGAGTATATGAAATCGGTTTGATTTCGTCTTCATCAAATTGTATTCTGTATTCATTTGTGTCAATTATTCTTATAATATTATAAATACCATTAAAGTCCATTATATTATTTTCTGCAAAATATATAACCCATTTTAGCATTAATTCTTGGTTGTTAAATGATTTTGTTATGCAGCATAATTTATTTTCTGATAAATTTTGATATTCTTTTCTTAGAAATTCATCTTTAAATGAATCTTCTTCCTCTAATTCTTTTTGAAGTTGTTCAGTGGGGATTTTTTCAAATTTTTCTTTTCCTTTGTATGGGTATTCTTTTTTACAATAGCTATAATTTGATTTTACAATATCTATAATATTTAATCCACCTTCGTTTTTTTCTTTGTTTGCTTTTAATATTGATACTATATCAGCATCTTCTAGACATTGTTTTTTGTATTTCGTTTTCATTGTTAGAACTAATTCTCTTAATAAGTAATTATCTCTTATAGCTAGTTCATTTATATTTTCTTTAATAAACTTAAACTTAGCATTGTCATCTTCAGAAGATATAACAACTTTACAAATATTATTAAAACTTAAAAGGTTTTTTATTTGTTCATCATATATACATTCAATTTTTATTGGATCATTCATGGAACATAGTATCATAGTTAGAGATTCTTGATAAATACTTTTTATTCCTTCATCAGCTAATCCTAGAGATTTAAGCATTTTGGCTTCTTTAATAATTTTATTATATATATATTCATATTTTGTTTTATCTGCATTTTCTTCATTGTATGACTCAATTATTGTGGCTTCTTCATCTTTATTAAGTTTCTTTTTTATTCTCTCATCGTTACGATATTCTGTTTTTTTGGCATCACCTTTTATAGAACTTATTATGATTGCTAAGTCTTCTCCATCAAGGTAATCTTTGTTTAATCCTTCTTCAATAACTTCTTCTTTATTATTATTTTCTTTATATGAGGCACAGATGTGAGCATAAGTATGATATTTTATTCCCCTCCATGAATCTTCTTCTCTAATAATTTTTAATATATCACTATCATTTAGACATTCTTTTTTTACAGAATCAGATTCTATTGATAATATTGGTTTACCTCTATGACATGGCTCTATAAACTTTATTACTTCTGGTATAATACATTTTCTTTTTTCATTATCTGTTTGTTTGTTAGTTATTTCATCTATTATTTCAAATTGTCTTTCTAATGGAACGTAATTTAATATAAATGATGTTGTTTCATCTTTTAAAACTTCTTTAATAAATTCTGGTGAGTTAAAAGAAAAAATAATCTCAATATAATTTTGCGTATCGTATGGTATTTTTCCATATTTATAATGTTCAGTTGTAAATATTTTTTTATATTTCTTTAAAACTTTCAATTTTAATTCATCTGATTGGATGATACAAATTATACTTGTTATGTTATTATAATAATTTTTCTGGCCATTAATAATTCTATTATAAATATAATCATTATTATAAATATAGTTATTTATTATTTCATCATCTTTTACAAATTCTATTAAATGAAGTAGTCCTTGAAATGAATAATATGAATATTCAGGATTTTCTTCAATATTATTTGATAATAGTTTTATTATATATTTTATTCCTTCTTTTGATTTTATTAATTCTTGTATTTCTTTATAACTAAGATTTGTTTTTTTTATTATGTCATCTTGAAATAATAAACGATTATTTTCATTTAAATATATGTAATCCATTGTATTCTTCCCTCTTTTCTATGTGAATAATATCACATATTTATTATTTTGAAAAGAAAATAATTTATAATTACATTTTTTGTGTTTTATTATTTCTTCTTGAGTTTTGTTTGATAATTCTCTTATTGCAGTAATAATGAATAATTATTGATTATTTAATGTAATTTTTTAATTTTATTCCTTAAAAAAACATATGATATTTACTCATATGATTTATATTCAACTTTCTTTTTGTTTTCGGCGGCTCTTATAATTTGTGCTAAGATATTTAGGGCTATTTGTTCTGTTTTTCTTTCTATGTCTCTAAGTGGGTTAAATTCTACTAAATCAAAAGATATAATATCTTTCATATGTTTAACTAAATATTCATTTATTTTCATTGCTTCTTCTTCAGTGATTCCATCAAATTCGGGGATACTTACTCCTGGAGCTATTTCTGGGTCAATTACATCTAAATCATAGCTAATATGAATTCCTTTTGTTTTAAATCCAGCTATTTTAAAGGCTTCATCCATTATGGCATCTATTCCTTTTTCTTTTATATCTTCTGTTGAAAAAACGGTAACGCCTGAGTAGCGAACATTATCTTTTTCTTTTTCATCAATACTTCTTGCTCCAATTATAACTGTTTTAGAGGGTTGTATTATTTTACCTTGATGAAAGTATCGTAGTTCTTGATTTTTATATCCATTTATTGCGGCTAATGGTAGTCCATGTATATTTCCTGTTACGGTTGTTTCAAAAGTATTATAATCAGTATGGGCATCAATCCATATTAATCCTACATCTATATTTACTTTTGCTGATGCTAAAGCTGATGCAATTGCTGCTGAGTGATCTCCTCCAATCATAATCGGAAAATATTCTTCTTTTATTTTTTCTACTATGTTTTTATATAAATTTGTATTAAATTTTTCTATTTCATATTCATTTTTTCTTCTATCTGATAAATTCCTACTTTTAATTATTTCTTTATCTTGTTCAAATAACATGCTTTCACCTTTATAGAAAGCTTTTAAATCATTCATTAGTTGTACTGGACCTAAGCTTGCTCCATCAATATGTACACCTAAGTCTGTTCCAGCACCAAAAATCATTGTTCTCATACCTATACCACCTTTTCTTATTTTCACCATATTCATTTTAACGTAAAATAGGGAAACGTTCAAGAAAAACCTTTAAAAATCAAGTTATTTACTGTATAATTAAGGGTAGGAGTTGAACAAATATATGAAAAAGTTAACTGAATTGTATCCAGGTGCTTCATCTGATGTTTTAATTAGAGGTATTAAAATTAATTCTAAAGAAGTTGAAGAGGGAGATTTATTTGTTTGTACTATGGGAGTTACTGCAGATAGACATGATTTTATAGATGATGCTATTAAGCATGGGGCAAGTGCTGTTGTTGTTAGTAAAGATGTAAAAAATGTAAATATTCCTGTTATTAAAGTCCCTGATACAAATAGAGAATTACCATATTTATGTCAAAAGTTTTATGATTATCCTGATCAAAAAATGAAAATGATAGGGGTTACTGGTACGGATGGAAAGACTAGTGTTACAACTATTATTCAAACTTTAATTGGGAGTGATTTATGTGGTTATATTGGAACCAATGGTAGAAGCTGTGCTAAATTTAGTGGGGATAATCCAAATACTACTCCTGATGCTCAAAATCTTTATCTATATTTAGATGAGTTTGTTCGCTTTGGTTGTAAATATGTTTCTATGGAAGCTAGCAGTGAGGCATTTTTTAGAGGAAGACTTCAAGCTATGCAATTTGATGTTTCTGCTTTTACAAATGTTACAAGTGAACATTTAAATATTCATGGGTCTTTTGAAAACTATTTATCTTCTAAATTGATGTTATTTCGTCAAACAAAAAAAGATGGATATTGTATCCTAAATAAAGATGATCTATATTATGAGCAATTTAAAGAAGCATGTAATGGTAAAATATTGACATATGGACTAGGAGATGATAATGACTTAGTTATTGAAAATTTTGAAATATGTCCTAGAAAAACAAATATTACTTTTCGTTATAAAGATAAGTCTTATAATATTGTTAGTCCTTTAATGGGAGATTTTAATGTTTATAACTTAGCTTGTGCTATTTTATGTACTATATCTCTTGGAATACCAATTGATGTTATTTTAGAAAGAATTAAAGATATAAAAATTAGTGGTCGATTAGAATTATTAAATACGAATACTCCATACTATATAATGGTTGATTATGCTCATACTCCTAATGGAATAGCTAGATTATTAAATTTTGTTCATACTTTGGATATTAATAGAAGTATTGTTGTTATTGGACAAGCTGGAGAAAGAGATAGTATTAAAAGACCTAAAGTTGGAAATACAGTTGTAAATAATGCAAGTTATGCTATTTTTACTTATGAAGATCCTAGAAGTGAGGATCCAAAAAAGATTTGTGAAGATATAATTAGTGAATTAAAAGTAGATCATACTAATTATGAAATTGTAATTGATAGAAGAGAAGCTATTCAAAAAGCAATTGATATGGCAAATGAGAAGGATATGGTATTAATACTTGGAAAAGGAAATGAGACCTATGAAAAACTAAAAGATGAGGTTATTTATTTTAATGATATTGAAGAAGCTTATCATGCAGTTGCTAAAAGACAAATTCGAGAGAGTGAATAACTTTCCTTTCTTTATTTAGGGGTTATTATGAAAAAAATATTAAAAATTATTTTAATTATTATTTGTTTAGTAAGTATTTTCATGTTTTCTAGTGATACAGGATCATCTTCATCAAGAAAAAGCGATGGCCTTATTATTAGGGTGATAGAGACAGTAAAAGGGAGACGCTTAAACTCTTCATTAAGAAAAAAATATATTGATACTTATGTGGTGTTTGTTCGTAAAAGTGCCCATTTTACTATTTATTTTTTATTGGGTGTTTTTGTACTTAGTTTATTAAAAGAATATAAAATTCTTTCTTTCAAATTAGTTTTTATTTCTACCTTTTTAGTATTTTTATATGCTTGTAGTGATGAGATTCATCAATTATTTGTAGTTGGTAGAAGTGGAGAAGTTTTTGATGTTTTATTAGACTCATTTGGAGGATTTTGTGGTTCTTGTTTCTACTATTTTATAAGGAGGAAATAATAAATGAATAAGAAAAAACAATTAGCAAAGAATACTATTATTATATTTATGGGAAGAGTTTGTACTCAGTTAATTTCTTATTTTTTATTACCTTTGTATACATCTTTTTTAAAAACTAAAGAGTATGGATTAGTAGATTTAATACAAACTTATGTTACTTTATTAGTACCTGTAATAACATTAGAATTAGAAATGAGTATTTTTCGTTATTTAATTGATTCAAGAGGAAAAGAGAAAAATACTAAGGTTTTAATGAGTAATAATTTTTATATTTTAGGTATTTCTTTAGGATTATTTAGTATTTTATATATTATTTTTACAAGTTTTATATCTATTCCATTTAGATGGTTAATTCTTTTAGACATAATAGTTTGTGTTTTATCAGGGAACTTTTTACAAATTACAAGGGGGTTTGGTCGTACAATTGATTATTCTATTAGTTGTATTTTAACTGGAGTAGTTACTATTCTTTCTAATATTATTACTATCTGTGTTTTTAAAATGGGTGCAGAGGGTATGATTTTTTCGATGATGCTTGCTAATTTTGTCTGCTCTCTTTATTTGTTTCTTCGATTAAAAATGTGGCAATATGTTCAATTTAAATTAGTAGATAAAAAGTTAATTAAAGAAATGAATAAGTATTCTATTCCTTTAATTCCTAATGGAATTAGTTGGTGGATAGTTAATGCTAGTGATAGGAGTATTGTTTCTTTTGTTTTAGGTTCTGGAGCAAATGGATTATATGCTATTAGTAACAAATTTCCAACTATTATTTCAAGCTTAACAGGTGTATTTAATCTTAGTTGGAGTGAAAGTGCTGCCTTACATATAGATAGTCCTGATCGAGATGAGTTTTTTTCTGATATTACGAATACTGTAATTAAACTTTTTACTTCTCTTGGAATTGGTATGATTGCCTGTATGCCTTTTGTATTTCCTCTTTTTATTCATTCTAAGTTTCAGGAAGCATATCAGTATATTCCTTATTTAGTCTTAGGATGTGTTTTTAATGTAGTAATCTGTTTATATAGTCAGGTTTATTTAGCTAAAAAATTGTCTAAAAAAGTAGCTTCAACTACTATTATGGGAGCAATTATTAATATTGTTATAAATGTTTTATTTATTAAAAAAATTGGTCTTTATGCAGCGGCTATCTCTACAATGATTTCTTATTTTGTTATGATGATTTATCGTCATTTTGAATTGAAAAAATATGTAACAATTAAAATAGAAAATGGATTAATTTTAAAGACGATTTGTATGTTTATTATTTCTATATTTTTCTATTATAATTCTAATTTGTACTTAAAAATATTTAGCTTAATTTTAGCTTGTATTTATGCTATTATTATTAATAAAGATTTATTGTTGTCTATTAAGAAAAGTATATTTTCTAAAATAAAAAAAAGAGTATAATCTTTATAATTCGACATATAATGACTTAGGTGATTATATGTTTTTATTTGAACTATTTCATAAATTGTTTTTCTTTACTGGTAGTTATTCTAATGATGTGTTTTTAGAACCACTTTCTAAAGAAGAAGAGGATGTTTGTATTCAAAAAAAGATGAATGGGGATAAGGTTGCAAGAAATAAATTAATAGAACATAATTTAAGGTTAGTTGCTCATATTGCTAAGAAATATGAATCTAAATATGTTGAACAAGATGATTTAATAAGTATTGGTACAATAGGTCTAATTAAGGGAGTAGATACATTTTCTCCAGATAAGAATGTTAAAATTACTACTTATTGTGCTAGGTGTATTGAAAATGAAATACTTATGTATTTTAGAAAGAATAATAAATATTCTAAAGATGTTTCTATTAATGAATCTATTGGATTTGATAAAGATGGAAATGAGATAGAAATAGAAGATATTTTAATTACTGATTATAAAGATTTTAGTGAAGATATTGATTTAAAAGATAAAATTAAATGTTTATATCAGTATATGGATATTCTCACTCCTAGAGAAAGAAAAATTATAGAGAATCGATATGGGTTATATAATAAAGATGAAACAACACAAAAAAAAATATCTAAAAAGATGGGTATTTCTAGAAGTTATGTTTCTCGTATTGAAAAAAGAGCTATTACAAAGTTATTAAGAGAGTTTTTAAAGAATAATAAAGAAGTATAAAATTGTTTTTTTGGGTAATAAATAAACTTAGACGATTTACTTTACAAATATTATATTATTTTATATAATTTATAAAGAGAGTGGTTGTATGAGTGTTAAATTATGGTCTAAGAGAAAAATTAGAAGGATGCTTGAAAATCAAATTTTAACTAAGAAGATGTTAAAAATGATTGGAGGGGTCTTTTTCTGTTTTATACTTGTTTTTATTCTTATTCAAAATGTTTTTCTTCCACAAATTCATTTAAAGGGGCACCATAATACTACTTTATCTTATAAAGAAAAATATGTTGAAAAGGGATATGAAGCAAGTTTTTTTGGAAAAGATATTACAAAAGATGTAGATGTTCATGGAAAAGTAAATGAAAAAAAATTAGGAACTTATAAGATAATTTATCATGTTTCAGTTGGACCTCTTCATAAGAAAACTGTTCGAGTTATTCATGTAAGAGATACAAAAAAACCAATTATTAATATTGATTCTTCAGATATTTATTTATGTCCTGGAGATGAGGTTGTCCCAGAAAAAGTTTCTGCTACTGATAATTATGATGGAGATTTAAGTAGTAAGGTTGAACATATTATTGGTAAGGGTAATGATTCTATTATATATCGTGTTCGAGATAAAAGTGGTAATCTTTCAGAAGTTTCTAAAAAGATTATTTATAAGGATATTGAAAAGCCTATTTTGAAGTTAATTGGTAATGAAACACTTTTCTTATTTGTTGGAGATGAGTGGAAGGATCCTGGAATAGAAGTTTCAGATAATTGTGATGATGATCTTTCTTCAAAAGTTATTCGTACTGGAGAAGTGGATACTAGTAAACCTGGAGAATATAGTATTACTTATTCTGTTAAAGATTCATTTGGTAACGAAGTGTCTATAAATAGAAATGTTGTTGTTAGTGAAAGAGGAAAGAACGGCACAATTTATTTAACTTTTGATGATGGTCCAAATAGTGGTACTACTAATGTTATTTTAGATATTTTAAAAGAAGAAAATGTTAAAGCTACATTCTTTGTTACAAATAAGGGACCAGATGATTTAATAAAAAGAGAATATGATGAGGGACATACTGTTGCTCTTCATACAGCTTCTCATGATTATGCTACTTTATATGCATCAGATGAAGCTTATTTTAATGATTTATATAGTGTACAAGATCGAGTAAAAAGAATAACTGGATTTGAAAGTAAGATTATTCGCTTCCCTGGAGGTAGTAGTAATACAGTTAGTAGAAGGTATTCTAGTGGAATTATGAGTAGAATTACTAAAGAAGTATTAAACAGAGGATTTAAATATTATGATTGGAATTTAAGTAGTGGGGATGCGGGTTCTACAACTGAGGCTAGTGGAGTATATAATAATGTTATTTCAAACCTTAGTCATGATAGAGTAAACATGGTATTAATGCATGATATTAAATCATATACTCGAGATGCTCTTCGAGATATTATCCATTATGGAAAAGAAAATGGTTATTCTTTTGAAAAAATTACTATGGAAACAGAAATGATAACTCAGCGTGTTAATAATTGATAAATGTCCAAAGTTTTGGACTTTTTTTTAGTTATATTGTATAATATATTAGGAAGTGATTTCATGGGATTATTTCGTCCAAAAATCTATAAGAAAAATATTCAAGATATTAATTATGATAAATTAAAAGAATCGGGAGTAAAATGTTTAATATTTGATTTAGATAATACTTTAGGTTTAATGTCTCATAAGAAATGTCCACCAGAAACAAAGAAATTAATTAAAAAATTAAAAAAAGATTTTATGGTTTTTATTTGTTCTAACAATACTAAAAAAAGAATAAAACCATATTTAGATGAACTTGGTATTGAGGGGTTATCGTGGAGTATGAAACCTTCTATTAAGTCTTTAATATACTTGAAGACTAAATATCATTTTAAGAAAAAAGAAATGTGTATTATTGGTGATCAGATTGTTACAGATATTTTAGCGGGAAACCGTTTTCGAATTAAAACTATATTAGTTGATCCATTAGGTAAAAAAGATTTAAAGATTACTGGATTAAATCGAAAAATAGAAAAATTAATAATAAAGCATTATGAAAAAAAAGGTTTGTTTGAAAGAGGAAGGTATTATGAATAGTGAAAAAAGATGTAAAGGTTGTGGAGTGGTTTTACAAGATGAGAATGTCCTGCAAGAGGGGTATACTACTAATTTAGAAAATGATATTTGCCAAAGATGTTTCCGTATGAAAAACTATGGTGATTATCAAGTAATTACAAAATCAAATGATGAGTATATTAAAATATTAGAAGATGTTTCTAAAACAAAAGATTTAGTTTTATATATTACTGATTTATTAAATCTAGAAGAGAATATTGAAGAGATAAGAAATATTATTTCTAATAAAATGATTTTAGTATTAAATAAAAAAGATGTTTTACCAAAATCAGTAAAAGAGACTAAACTTATTAAATATTTAGAAGAAAAAAATATAAAATTTGAAGAAGTAATCGTTATATCAGTAAATAAAAATTATAATATTGATTATTTACTTAAAAGAATAAAAACTTATCAGACTAGTAAAAATGTTTATGTAATAGGACATACGAATGCTGGTAAAAGTAGTTTAATTAATAAACTTATTAAAAATTATTCTGATAATTCTCAAGAATTAACAATGTCTCCTCTTCCTTCTACAACTTTAAATACTGTTAGTATTCAAATAAATGATTATTTAACTTTAATAGATACACCAGGACTTGTCGATATGGGTTCTATTTTAAATAGAGTTAGTCCGGAAATGGTAAAAAAGATATCTCCTAAGAAGGAAATTAAACCTCGTACTTATCAATTAAGAAAGAATCAATCTCTTATTATAGAAGATTTTATTCGTATTGATTATGTTGAAGGAGAAAAAAATAGTTTCACTTGTTTTATTTCTAATGATTTAAAAGTAAAAAGACTTCTAAATTTATTTAATAATGAAGATTTAAAGGATAAAAATAAAACTACTTATCAAATGAAGTATGATGAAGATTTAGTTATTAATGGATTAGGGTTTATTAAAATAGTTAATAAAGGTGTTATAGATATTTATATGGATAAGGAAATTGATTCTTTTACTAGAAAAAGTTTAATTTAAAAAACATGCCCTTTAGCATGTTTTTCTTTACTTTTACTTGATTTTGTAGTACAATATGCACTGATTAATGGGGGAAAAGCAATGAGTGATTGGTTAAAAGATATTTTTGAAAAAGATATTAGTTATGAGAAAAAGGTTGAAGAAGTAAAAAAACATCTGAAAGATGATTTAAAATCTGCTAACTTTTCCTTTATGTGTTTTATTATGAATATGGGATGTTTTGTTATTTTTTTTATTCAATCATCTCCTTTATTATTTCTTTATGCTATTTTATCGTTTTTTTATTTGGAATCTTCTCTAGTAAATGGAAGAAGTGCGAAAGATTTTCTTAAACATGTAGAAAAAACTTCATCTATTGATTTGTCTTCTTCTAATAATAATAGTATTGAAAATAATTATAACAAAAACAAAAGAAAACAAGAAAATTTAGAAAAAAAGGAAAAAGATTTGGATAAGAAAATTAATCAAAATACTAATTCTTTGATTTTGTCTCTTTTATTATTTTGTTTGTCTTTATTAGTTCATGATTTTATAAATATATCTTCATTTTTATTTTGTGTAGGAGCCTTTGGTGGAGTTTCCGCTATTATTGCTATTTCATACTTCGTAAAATTGTTTAAATTATGTAAAGATTATAATAAGACTAGAATTGATATTAATAAGATTAGTTTTGATAATTGTTTTTATGAGGAAATGATTTCTAAAAATAAAAACAAGAGTAAACCTTCAAAGATATCTAACGATAAAAATTCAAAGATTTCTAGCAATAATTTGAGTAATCAAAATGTATCTCAAAGTAATAATACTTATGTAGATGCTTTTTTAGATTCTTATATTGATTCTATAAGTCGTTCTGAAACTAATTTAGAGGATGAAAGGCCAAAGACTTATTCTAGAAAATAGTATTTTATGTTAATCTATAGGATGTGATATATTGATAGTTTTATCTATAAGTAATCATTTTGTTGATATAGAGTGTATTAGTTTTGATATTGATGAAACAATTACTAGATGGAAGAATATTGATGAATTTTTTGAATTATCTTTAAAAGAGCTTGGAATTAGTTATTCTGATGAAATGAAAGGACAAATCTTTAAAGCTATGCATGATAGAGAATTAATTGGAATGATTTCTGGTGATTATGGTATTCACAATTACAGTTGGTGCTTGGAAGATAATGTGGATGCTCTTAGACTCCATCATAGAAGTGGCTATGAGTTAGTTGAAGCTATGTTTAAAAGAGAAGCTGATTATACTTATATTACAGAAGATTGTATTGAAACATTGGAATATTTATATAAAAAATATGAGAAATTATTTTGTTTTACGAATTGGTTTTATGATCAAGCAATTAAAAAATTACAAATACATCATTTGGATAAGTATTTTTCAAAAGTTTATGCTTCTGACAATTTCTCTTTAAAACATAAATATGGTTTTGATAGGTTTTATAGAAATATTGGTTTTGATCCTAGATATATTTGTCATGTAGGAGATTCTTTAGTAGATGTGCCTAGTAAAAGTTTAGGACTTAAAAATATTTATCTAAAATATGGATTATTACCTGAAAATATTACAGAAGAGATAATGAATATTATTAATTGTTCGGATGCTACAATAACTGAATTTAAAGATTTACAAAGAGTTTTATAAGACGGTATATTTTTATACTGTTTTTTTGTCAATTAATTGTAAACATTTAAAAAAATAGTTTAATCTATCTTTACAATAATTCTTGTTTTTTGTATTATATGGGTAAGTAGTGGTAGATAGTGGTAAAAAGTGGGGGATTATATGTTTATAGGAGAATATCACCATACAATTGATGAAAAGGGTAGAATTATTATTCCAGCTAAGTTTCGTGAAGAACTAGGTAATAATTTTATTGTTACTCGTGGAATTGATAATTGTTTATTTGTATACTCAAATGAGAAATGGGATATGATTACTACTAAACTTAATGCTTTACCTTTTACTAAAAAAGATGCGAGAACTTTTAATCGTTTCTTTATGTCAGGCGCTACGAACGTAGAATTAGATAAACAAGGACGGATTAATATTTTAGCTCCATTAGTTCAATATGCAAAGTTAGAAAAAGAATGCGTAATTATTGGAACAGGAGACAGATTAGAAATATGGGCTCTTGATGAATGGATGAGTTTCTTTGATTCTACGAAAGAAAATATGTCAGATATAGCCGAAAATTTATTTGATGAGAGTGTGAGCTTTTAATGGAAAAACATAAAAGTGTATTATTACAGGAAGCAATTTCCTCCCTAAATTTGAAAGATAATGATATAATAGTAGATGCTACACTAGGCTATGGAGGACATAGTAGTTACATCTTGGATAGAATAAAAAAGGGTTACTTATTCGCCTTTGACCAAGATAGTGAAGCAATTCGGCATAGTACCAGTCGTCTCTCTAAGATTGGTACTAACTTCACTATCATAAAAAGTAATTTTTTTAATATGAGAGAAAAATTATTAGAATTAGGTGTAGAAAAAGTAGATGGTGTTTTATTTGACTTAGGAGTTTCCTCTCCACAGTTAGATGACAAAGAACGAGGTTTTTCTTATCATCAAGATGCTAAACTTGATATGAGAATGGATCAGAGTCAAAATCTATCTGCTTATGATGTTGTTAACACTTATACTAAGGATGAATTAAGTAGAATATTTAAAAAATATGGTGAAGATAAATTTGCTAATAATATTGCTAAAAAGATTGTTGAGTATCGTGATAATAAACCAATTGAGACTACATTAGAATTAGTTGATATAGTAAAAAGTGCAGTACCTATGAAATTTCGCTTGGATAAGCATCCGGCAAAACAAATTTTTCAAGCAATTCGTATTGAAGTAAATCATGAATTAGATGTTATTGAGCCGGCATTGGAACAAGCTCTTTCATTATTGAAAGTTGGAGGTAGGGTTGCAGTTATAACATTCCATTCTTTAGAAGATCGATTGGTAAAAAATTATTTTAAAGAAAAATGTATGGTAGATCCTAAATTAAAAGGTATGCCTAATATTCCTAATGAGTATTTACCAGATTTTTCTTTGGTTACTACTAAACCAATCTTACCTAGCAATTTAGAAATAGAAGAAAACCCTAGAGCAAGAAGTGCTAAACTTAGGGTTATACAAAGAATAAAATAGGAGGGAAATATGAAAAAAGTAAAGAAAAAAGTAAAAATGTCTAAGTTTGAAAAATTGTTATATTCTTTTGCTATTATTTTGTTATTGGCTTCTCCTATCTGTATTGTTTTTTCAAAAGCAACGCTTTCTAAAATTAATTTTGAAGTAGAAAAACAAAAGAAAGAGATTGAAAAGCAAAAGAAAACAAATGAATCATTAGAAATGACAATTGATGAATTAGCATCCTTAACAAAAATTCAAGAAGTTGCAGAAGAACAAGGATTGAGTTATAATAATAGTAATATAAAGTCAGTTGTTGAGGATAACTAATTAGGATGTGATATTTTGAAGTCAAAAAAGAGAAAAAATAGTATTAAATATTCGAAATTATTTATAGTAATTTCTCTTTTTTTGTTTTGTCTTATGATTGGTAGAGTATCTCAAATTGCTACTTCTAAAGAAATAGATGGTGTTAATTTACAAGAATTAGCGAGTCGTAGAACTACTAAAACAGATGTGGTATCGGCTAAAAGAGGTTCTATTTATTCTGTAAATGGTGATATTCTAGCTCAAAATGTTTCCTCTTATAAATTGATTGCATATTTGGATCCTAAAAGGACGACTAATAAGAAAAAGCCTCAGCATGTAGTTGATAAAGAAGATACTGCTAGAAAACTTGCTCCTATTTTAGGAATGGAAGAGGCTGAGGTTTTAAGATATTTAAGTAAAGAAAATGTTTATCAAACAGAGTTTGGTGTAAAAGGTAAGGGATTATCAGAATTAGTAAAGAAACAAATAGATGATTTAAATTTACCGGGACTTGCTTTTTATGAAAGCTTTAAAAGATATTATCCTAAAGGAGATTTTGCCTCTTATACAATTGGTTATACAAAAGAGTCTAGTGATGAGGATAATACCATTAAAGGTGAAATGGGTATTGAAAAGGAATACAATGAATTATTAAAAGGAGAGGATGGTTATAGTAGATATCAAAAGGATTTGCAAGGATATAAGATACCAAATACTCCTATTGAAGTAAAAGATGCTGTACAAGGAAAAGATATCTATTTAACGATTGACTCTAATATTCAGTTTTTTGTTGAACAAGCTATGCATAATGCCGATAAGGAATATGATTGGCAATGGTTTACTGTAACTATTATGGATGCTAAGACTGGGGCAATTCTTGCTACTTCTGCTTCTCCTTCGTTTGATCCTAATAAAAGAAATATAACTAATTATTTAGATTTATTGATATCATCTCCTTATGAGCCAGGAAGTACAATGAAAACATTTACTTATATGGCTGCTATGGAAAATGGTGTTTATAATGGTAGTGAAACTTATAAGTCTGGTGTCTATACTACATCCGATGGAACTGAAATAGGAGATTGGAATCGTAATGGTTGGGGTGTTATTAGTTTTGATAAAGGATATGCTATGAGTAGTAATGTTGGGGTTATAAATATTATTAATAGGCATATGTCTAGTGTTATGCTTCGTCAATATTTTAGAAAACTTGGATTTGGCAGAAAGAGTGGTATTGAGTTACCTAACGAATCTAAGGGTAATCTAGAATTTAAATATGAAACTGAAATATATAATGCTGGTTTTGGTCAAGGTATTACTACTACTCCAATTCAAAATGTTAAAGCTATGACTCCTCTTACTAATGATGGGATGCTTTTAAAACCATTTATCGTATCAAAAATAGTTAATTCAGATACTGGTGAAGTTGTTTTAGATAATAAAAGAGAAGAATTAGAGAGAGTTGCTTCTACTACAACTGTCCAAAAAATGATTGAATTAATGAGTGATTGTGTTAATGGTATTGGAAATACTGGTAGTGGATATCGCATTGATAGTGGAGAATTAATAGGAAAGACTGGAACTGCTCAGATTGCTAATGAGAAAAGAGGGGGGTATCTTTCTGGAAAAGAAGATATTATTTCATCTTTTTCAGGTATTTATCCAAAAAGCAATCCTCAAATTATTATTTATGCGTCTGTTGCTAAACCTAGTGGTGGTAGTCAAAAACCAGTTAGTAATACAGTAAAAGAAATTGTGACTAACATCTCAAAGTATTTTGGTAATCAAGATTCTGATACCTCAAGTTTAGTTATTCAAGATTATAAAGTAGATAATTTTATCAATCAAAAAGTGGAAAAAGTTACTACTTTATTACAAGCAAATGGAGTAAGATATATTTTGTTAGGAAATGGAGATAAAGTTATGAGACAGACTCCATATGCAAATGATATAATCACATCAGGAGATGTTGTTTATTTAATTACGAATGATTCTAATATTACTATTCCTAATGTATTAGGACTTTCTTCTAAAGTGGCAAAGAGTATTTTAGAACAATTAAATGTTAAGGTAAATCTAGATGGAGTTGGATATGTTGTTAATCAATCTATTCCCGAGGGAACTCCTATAACAGAGGGAATGGAAATTAATTTATCTCTTATGCCTAAATATACAATAGAATAGGGGGAATTTTATGTTAAATAAAATTAATGTTCGTAATAATATTATTGTAATTTTATGTACTACTATTATTGTTTTATGTATTGGATTTTCTATTCTTTCTATTGAGTTAAAAAAAGAGAAGGAAGCTGATTTCGTTTTTCAAGTTAATTTTGAAAATGTAGAGAAGTCTAGCTCTGTAAAAGGTTCTTCTAAAGAACCTTTTGGAAAAGCAGAGATTATTAATCAAAAAATGGGTTTAAATTTTGATTTTTCTTTATCTTCTATTCATGATGAAATAACTTTTTTAGCGACTATTAAAAATAATAGTGATACATCTTGTGAAATAGTTGATGTTATATTATCTCCTGATTATGTAAATAGTGATTTTAAAAAACAAATTGCTTCAGTTGAGGTTACCACCACTGATTTAAAGGGAAAGATTATTCCTCCTAAAGAAGAAATAGAATATAAAGTAACAGCCTATTACATGCCTTCTACATTACCTGTTTCTACCAAGAGTTTTTCTTTTCAGGCTAATATACTTGCTAAATCAAGATAAAGGACTAATATGAATAGATGTAGTTGGTGTAATTTAAAAAATGAAAAGTATGTTACTTATCATGATCAGGAGTGGGGAGTTTTATGTTTAGATGAACAATATTTATTTGAAATGCTTATTCTAGAATCTTTTCAAGCTGGACTTTCTTGGGAATGTATTTTAAATAAAAGAGATGCTTTTTGTAAGGCTTATGATTATTTTGATATTGATAAAGTTGTTTTGTATGATGATGATAAAATTGCTGAATTAAGAGAAAATTCTTCAATTGTACGGAATCGTTTAAAAATTAAGGCTAGTATAGAAAATGCTAAAGTTTTTAAAAGTATTCAAAAAGAGTTTGGAAGTTTTTCTAATTATTTACTTAATTTTACTAATGGTAAAGTTATTATAGAAAGGAATTGTACTACTAATGATTTATCTGATTCTATTTCAAAAGATTTAATTAGTAGAGGAATGAAATTTGTTGGAAGTACAATTATTTATTCCTATTTACAAGCAATTGGTATTATTTTTTCTCATGATTCTGATTGTTTTAAAAGTTTAGAAAGAGAGGATAATTAATATGAAATTAGATGGAAAAATTGCTGTTGTAACTGGTGGAGCAATGGGAAATGGGCTTGGAATTGTAAAAGTCTTTTTAAAGTATGGGGCTAAGGTTATTATTTTAGACTATTCAAATCAAATAGATGATACTATTTCTACTTTAAATAATTCAAATGTATTCGGTTATAGGGTAGATATAAGGGATAAGAGTAGACTTTTAGAAATTGCTTCAGAAATTTCTTCTAAATTTGGTAGAGTTGATATCTTGGTAAATAACGCAGGAGTGTGTAAACTTGTTAAGTTCTTAGATATGTCAGATGAGGATAGAGATTATCATTTTGATATTAATATTTTAGGTACGTGGAATGTTACTAAAGCATTTTTACCTTTTATGAAAAATCATCATGCATCTATTGTTAATTTATCAAGTGTTACTGGTCCTATGGTTGCTGATAGTGGAGAGGTTGCTTATGCTACTACAAAAGCTGCAATTTTAGGATTTACTAAGAGCTTAGCTGCTGAAGTTGTTAGTGATGATATTCGAGTTAATGCTATTATGCCTGGTTATATTCATACACCTATGGTTGATAATATGGCTCGTCTTTCTTCTCCTGATAATCCTGAGGCAGTTGTTGATGGAATTGCTTCAGCTATCCCAATGAAAAGACTTGGAACTATAGAAGAATTAGGGGAATTGTGTGCTTTCTTAGCAAGTGATGAAGCTAGCTATATTACTGCTCAGGGCATTGTTATTGATGGAGGGAGTACTCTTCCAGAAACTTTGACGATGGGAGTGTAGAAATTAGAATAGGAGGGGGATTATGCCATCTTATATTGGACATATTACAACAGCAAAACTATTACTTTCAAAATTAAATATTTCTCATGAAGATCAAATAAAATTTATTATTGGAAATATTGTTCCCGATATTAAACAAGTAGATATTGATTATACATTAGATGAATTTGTCAATAAAAAAAATATTCAAAAAAGTAAAAGAGTTACTCATTTTAGAAAAAATACGAATAAAATTTTAGAATATCCTCATTTAAGAATATTCTTAGAAAAATATAGGGAAGATTCTAAAGAACATATTGAAACTTTTGCTTATCTTTTTCATTTATATACAGATCATTATTATTTTAAGTTTTTTCTTCCTAAAGTAATTAAGTTTTATAATTATGAAATGGAAGAAGTAGATGAAAGAGATAATTTTTATTATGTCAAAATCTTAAAAAATAACAAAATACTTAAAGCTAAAACTTTTTTTAGTAAATTAAGTAGTCAAGGGTTATATAAGGAATATTCTAAGTGTGATTCTTTTTTAATAAATAAATATCATTTAAAAATCAATGTGGATTTATTACGTAGATATGTAAAAAAATACTCTTATAATTGCTATGTGGAAGAAATTAAAATAACTAAGATTTATGATGTTTTTGATAAAATTGAAAGGATACTTAAAAATAAAATAACTGATGAAATGATGATTTTTGAACCAGATGATTTAGAAAGATTTGTTGTAGATGTTGTTGATTCATTTTGTGAGGAATATTCTGATTTAATAAGTAATTATTTATAATGGGGGATATATGAATAGTGAAGATATTATTGAAAGAGAAAAGAAGGTAATACAAGATATTTGTAATTTATATGGTTATGATAATAATATTAGTCATTTACTATATTTAATGATACCGGCTTTTATTATAAAATATGGTATTTCTAATGAAAAGTTAATTCTTGATGTTTTTCGAGATATTCAAATTATACATAGTAATAAAAAAAGTAGTTATGTAAGAGCATTTTATTCTAGTTCTCTTTTTTTTCATAATGGCAAGTATTTATCAAAGAAAGTAATGGTAATTCAAAATTATGATAAAATTCATTTAGTAGAATTATTAGATAATTTGATACATGAGTTTAATCATGCAATTAATTCTTATGTAAATGAAATTATTGTAAGAGATAAGTATATATATCTTCGTACAGGTTTAACTTTTCGTATTTATAATAAAAGTAATTTATCATTTATAAAAAAACAAGATTCATATATATTAGAGGAGATTATTAATACTAAGCAAACTTCTGATATTATTAATATTATAAAGAAATTCAAGTCTAATGATTTTTCTATTCAAAATACTATTTACGCTATTAATAATGAAACAAATAATAAGTATTATTCTGATGCTTATTCCTTACAAACTTATGTGTGTCGTGATTTGTTAAATAATCGTACTTTCTTATCTACTTTAGAAAAACTCAGATTAACTGGTGATGTTTTAGAAATTAAAAAGTGGTTTGATAATATTGTTGGTAGAAAAGGTGCTTTTCAAGAATTAATACAATATTTAAAGGAGATTCTTGATTTAGAAATGAAATATTCTAATCAAAAGATTATGAAGGGAATTACTGCTAATAAGATAAGGAATGTTACAGATAAAATTAAAGATATTGTTGAGCAGTTTACGAGTAGTGTACATTAAAAAAAGAAAGATTTATTTCTTTCTTTTTTGTATTTGTTTTATTTCTTTTTCTTTATAAAATATACAAGAACATTTTCCGTTTAAATTGTTTAGGTATTCATTATTTTGATCTATATGAGTAATATTATTTGATGTCATATGTTCAATTATTTCTTTTTCTTTATTATTTAATTGACTATTCAAATAATCAGATGCCTCTTCTTTATCTGCTAATTTTGTTTTATATTCTGTACTTATGTATATCCCTAAAACACGGATATATTCTTCATCAGGTTTTATTTTTTCTTCTGTTGTGTTCCAATATAAGGATAGGGGTTGTTTCTTTAATGTTATAGAGTTTATTTTTAATATATGTATTGGCCCAATATAAGTTATTTTCATAATGTTTTCCTTCTTTCTTCTTAGTTTATTATAGAATGGTTTAATTTTCTTGTAAAGATTTTTTAAAAAAACTTGATTTTTTAAAGCTAATTTGATATTATTAATTTGCAGTTTGTTATGGCGAAGTAGCTCAGCTGGCTAGAGCGTTCGGTTCATACCCGAAAGGTCGGGGGTTCGATCCCCTCCTTCGCTACCAATATTGTAATTTACTCGAACTATTATAGTTCGATTTTTTTTGCTATAAAAATATAAATTAATATTAAAAATAAAATATTGGTGATATAATAAATAATCCAAAGGAGGATTCATATGGAATACAATATTTATTGCGATGAAAGTTGCCATCTAGTAAGTAATGACAGCAAATATATGTTAATTGGAGCAGTTTATTGTCCAAAGATTAAAGTAAAAAAGGTAAATGAATATATTGAACATTTAAAGGAAAATTATAATATTTCTAATAAAATAGAATTAAAATGGAATAAAATTGATAAAAAAACCGAAAAATTATATTTAGATATTATTAATTATTTTTTTAATAATGATGATTTAAAATTTAGAGTTATTGTTATTGATAAAACAAAATTAGACCATGAAAAATATAATCAAACGGAAAATGAATTCTATCACAAAGCATATTATGAAATGTTAAAATATATTATTATTCCAGGTAATTCATATAATATATATCCTGATATAAAAGATACTAATTCATATTATTATCATCAAGTAATGCTTGATTATTTAAGAATTAAAATGCAAGATACAAATAAAAAGACTATTAGGAAAGTGCAACCAATTAGATCTTATGAAGCACCAATACTACAAATTAATGATATTATGATTGGGGCATTATCATATTATTATAGGAATCTTTCTAGTAATAGCGTAAAACTAAATATTATTAATGAAATTAAAAAATTATATCAAAATGATTTGAATGAAACATCATATTGTAGTAATACCAAGTTTAATATATTTATTTGGAGATCAAGAGATGATACCCTTTAAAAACAAATGTGGATTAGATGGTCCACTACCTGAAACTACTACAGATGATGAATTATATGATTATTTTATAAAAAATATATATTACGGTGATTTAAAAATAAATGGAATGAAAATCAAAGTATTTACTGCACCATTTGAAGATAATAGAATGCAAGGATTCTTTCATCTGACTACTAAAACGCAGAAAAATTTTGGAATAAAAATTAGAATGAAAGAACCTCGTGCATATTTTATTAATTATGTTGCTCCAATGATAAAAAACTATTTAAATTGTCTTACTTGTGATGATTTGGAATGTAGCAAAATAAAAATATGGACTGCTCCATATAAAAACACTAAAAGAACTAAATTATTGTATAGTAATGATTTATATAGTTATATAATAATTCTTGAAAGAAACAAAAATGATATGTATATTATAAGTTCATATTTAATTGATGAACCAGGATATTTGCAAAATGTATTAAAAGAATATAATAAATATAAAAAAGTCTCTTAAACAAATTAAGAGGCTTTTCATTTTAGTATAAACGGATAACGCAACTTTTAAAAGTTGCGTCTCCAGGACTCATATAACTCTTGGTCATTGAGTAATTGAATTGTAGCACAAATTCTATATAAAGTCAATCCATGGACATTTTTGTACTACATTATATAGTATTTCCAATAATAATAATTTATTCACAATAACTATTGAATATAAGTAAGATTTAACTAATTTATAATATAGTTTTACTTTGTTTTAAATAGTTTTTTAATATTATCATCATAATCGCAAGTTTTAGAAATAATTTCATAGGGATGTTGTTCTCTAAATTCTTTTCTTTTTTCTTTTGGCATATTTAAAACTTGTTCTGCTATATCCATATGTAAAATTCCATCTAAATGATCTAACTCATGAGTTAAAAGATTATCCCTTTAAACTATTCAAACCCATATAAACACTAGTTTTTTCATAGGGGCAAACTCATTTTGCACTTGCAAAATCAAACCAAAAACTTGGTTATAACGATAAACGTATTTATTAAATTGTAAGGATTTATTATGGTTGAAATCATGGTTGTTAATATAGTTTGATATTGAAGAATTAGATTTAAGCAAAGAAAAAGATGATTTTGAAAGATAATTAAATAATAGTAATACTTCTACAAAATGTAGAGAAAAAAGGCAAGATAATTATGTTAGAATTTTTTTGAGGGAGGAATTAATGTATGAGTTATGGTGAAAGAATTAGTAAACTTAGGCAAAGTAAAAATATTACTCAAAAAGAATTAGCATCAAAATTATATGTAACAGATAAAACTATTTCTAGTTGGGAATCAAATAGAACTGAACCTAGTTTAGAAATGATTATTAAGTTATCTGAAATATTAGAATGAAGTGCTAGTTATTTATTATATGGCGATAATTTCAAAGATAACATTGAAATGGAAATTAAAATTAAATTAACCAAAGAAGAATACGAAAAAATGAAAAAAATGATGAAATCAATTGGCAAATTTTTACTTCAAAGTAATCAACAAGATATATATTACGGGTCAGATTATTTCATTAGTGACAGTAATAAATTTTTAAGACTTAGATTAAGTGGTAATAAAAAAGTATTAACTTATAAAACATATAACAACAATATGTACTATGAAGAATATGAAGTTGAAATTGATAATAGTAATAATATGATGAAAATACTTGATTTTATTGGTTTAAAGAACATCACTGAGGTAAAAAAAGAAAGAATGATTTATTCTTATCAAAATAAATATGAGGTTTCTTTAGATAAAGTCGATAATTTAGAATATTTTATTGAAATTGAAGTAAAGGGAACTATAAATGATTTCTTTGATGAATATGATAATCTGTTAAAGGACAGTAGAAATTTAGGGTTAAATTTAAATAATATAGAACAAAAAAGATATCCACAACTTATGATAAGCAAATAATTAATAGGAGGTTAAAAATGGCATTTATATATAGTAAAGATAAAAATGATTCATTAGTAGTAGAGGACCCAATTTATGGAAAAATAATTGTTCCTTATCCTTTTTCTGAAATAGTTTTAACAAAAGAAATGCAAAGACTATCAGGTATTTCACAAAATGGTTTTTCACAATTGGAATTTAAAGGACTTGAAAATAATGATAGATTAAGTCATAGTGTTGGAGCTTTTTATGTAATGTCTTTATTTTTAAAAAGATTGGAAGAAATTTTGAAAAATTTTAATATAAAACTTAGTGAAGATGATAAAGATATTGCACTATGTTCTATGCTTTTACACGATATAGGACATGGCCCATTTTCTCATTCATTAGAACTAGTAACTAATTACTCACATGAGAAACGAACTATAGATATTTTACTTGGCGATACAGAAGTAAACAAAGTAATTACAAATTTCTTTGGAAAGCAAAAAGTTAAAAAAATTGCTAGTTTTATAGCAGAAATTAATGATAGTCAAGAATTAGGAAAAGATAGTTTTACAAAATTACTTAATAATTTAGTTTCCTATCAATTAGATGCAGATAGAATTGATTATTTGATTCGTGATGCACATTATGTTGGAATATCTTCTGCAATAGATTTAAAAAGAATTATTTCGAGTGTGAATGTAGTCGTAAATAACAATCAAGAATATGAACTATTAATTGATAGAAAAGGACTAGCAAGCATAGAAAATGTATTGTTACAAAGATATCAAATGTACCGAGATGTATATTTAAGTCCAGTTTCTGTTTTAGGTGATTATATCTTTGAAAAAATAATTGAACGATATAGAAATACTATGAAATTACACACTATGCCTGTTTCATCAAGTTTTAAAATATTGGCTACTGATTCAAGAGTAAATAATTTAAATGATTTTTTATCGATGAAAGATGAAGATTTTAAGGTTTCTTTTAAATTGCTATCCGAATCAAACTTAGATCCTATTATGTCTTACTTATGTGATTTTGATAATATAAAAGATTATATTTTAATAAAAAATGATATTTCAATAGAAAAAATTAAAACAAAATTAAGAGAGATATTTGGTAATATAAATTTAGATAATAAACTATCGATAATTAGTATTGGAACTAAAACAAAACTATATAAAAAAGAACAAAAATTAAATATTCAAAATGGAAACAGAATTATGGATTTAACAGAATGTACTAATTTAATAAGACCACAAGAAATATTAGAAGATACATATGTTTTCTTTAACCCCCAATTGTTGGGGTTGGAGCTTGGTTTAAGTGATATAGAATTTAGAAAATATGAAAGTGAGGTAAGAAAAATGATTGAGGAATTAAATAAAAAACCTGAAGAATTTGAACTAAAATATATTATTAACGAAAATCCTAATGAAGAAAAATCGTTAGATCAAGAAACTTTGCTTAATCAAATAATTTCAATATTTACATCTAATGGATTTAGAGTTGTTTCAGTAACAGAAAAAGAAAATAATGATGAATATTATGATACAAGAAATTTAGATTTATATAAAAATGGTGGCTCATTACGAATAAGAAAGATTGAACAAAAAGGTAAAGAAAAAATAAAAGCCACTTGCAAAATGCCACTAAAAAAAGGTGAGGTTTATTCATCAAGAAGTGAAATTGAAGAAACTTTATCAGATGATAGTTTTGAAACATTTATGCAAAAGATGGTTGATTCAGGGGTAACAGTTAATTTTAATGACATATTAAAATTTCCTATTTTAAATTCTCGTACAAAAAGAAAAGATATTGTATTAGATAAAAATGGAGTTCAAGTATGTTTATCTTTTGATAATAGTCTATATACTAATCATGCATTAAATGAAATTTCTTCAACTGATAGAATGATTGAAATTGAAGCTATTGGAGAACTTAACAATAGAATTATACTTAATGAAATACATGATTTTATAGCATCTACTTTTAGTAATTTAGAAGTTAATAAACAAAGCAAATATGAAAGAGGTATAAATCGTACATTACAATTACATAATTATCTAGAACAACAACAATTTGCCCAAGAAAATTTGCCTATAATCAATAATGGTTCAAATTCTAGTCCTAATGTTTTAATTAAAAAGTTACAAAAACCTCAAAAATAAATTATATATATGGTAAAATGTATTTAGTGATTAGTTGTTTATCAACTATTCCTAATGTTTCGGATATACTATTTATCCGTACCAATATGTGATATAGTCGGACTTTTATAGTTCGATTTTTTCTTTATAAAATTATCCTTTTAATTAATCTAATACTTCTTTTTTACTTTACATTTTTAATACTTTTTTTATTAAATGGGAAACTATTTATTTTAATTTTTATGATATTAAGATATAATGTATACAAGGATGTGCTAGAT
>CAMOWA010000010.1 GCA_946628005.1 uncultured Caryophanales bacterium | reverse complement strand
CCTCCAAATTAAGCATATTATATAATATAGTAAATAAAAAAGATACAAAAAAAAGAAAATATAAATCATATTTCCTTATTTATAGTTATTCTTAATTGGTGCAGTAGCAGGCTTATTTTGTTTATTTGTAACTATCCAAGCATTGGATACAGTTCTACCACCATACTCAGCTCCAGCACTAGGCTTATTCCAAAGTTTTCCTTCAACACTAAGTGTACTAGAAGCTCCACCATCTAAATTAGCAGCATTATAAGCTTTATAACGAAGTAAAATATCAATTACATCATTCATAGTAGCACCTATACTATATCCAGGTAATCTACCTTCTATACATAAAATTAAAACTACTCCATCTTTTCTTTGAGCTATAACACTTCTTGGGGCTGTTCCCCAACCACCATCACCATGTATTTTACTTGTTTTACCATTAACTATTAAAAATGGTCCAAAATCAACAGCATCACTCATACCATCTAAAATTGCTTCTTGTGGAGATTTTGTTGTTAAATACATCTTATGATCTTTAGTAAATCCAATTAAACCTCCTGAACCACCTGCATGTTCCCATATAAGTTGTCCATCTTTTATAATAGCACCATAAGGAATAGAACCATTCCCCCATCCATCTAAATCTTCAAATCCCCCACCGTTAATACCTACTAAAGCATTATTATTCTTAACTAAAGTATTAACAGATTGACCTGCTTTACCTAATTTAGATGAAACAGCAAGTTCAACATCACTCGGATCATATACCGCAATTAACCAAGCCTTATATTTTTGTTCAATTATTCTAATAGTTTTATAAACTTCATTTCCAGGATCTTTGGTAAATAACTCTTTTTCATACTTATTAGAATAATGTGTATTTTCCTTTACACTACCAATCGTAATCTCATCTAAATTCATTTCTTCATCATTTTGTTCAATAAAATTTTCACTCATAACTTTATTAACAGTATCCTCATTATACAAAGTATAAGCTAAATACTGATGTGACATCGTTGTCATAGCAGTAGGAATCCAAAATGCTTTAAACTTATCATTTTGAATAACAATTAATCCATCTATTACAATTAAATCTAATAAAATTACAAGTATGGTAAATTTATTTAATCTTTTTAAACGAACTTTCTTCTTAATTTTTTTCATTACTATCACTCCAAAACATAAGGATTATCAAGTGTTCCTGCCCCACCTTTTATACTATTTTTAGATATAGATATGGAAGGAACAATATGTTTTTCCTCACGAACATCAGCCTCTTCTAATAAACCATTTGAATATATATTATATTGCATACCTCCTACTAAAGAAGTAGTATTTAAAT
Organism: uncultured Caryophanales bacterium; assembly: GCA_946628005.1. Lineage (GTDB taxonomy): Bacteria > Bacillota_I > Bacilli_A > RF39 > UBA660 > UBA3789. Next base: position 45,182 of record CAMOWA010000010.1, on the reverse strand, counting down.
GAAAATAATCATTAAAATAATTATTAGAATTATAATCAAATATATTCATTAATCCAACTTTGCAAGTAACTTTATTTGAATAAATATTTTGATACTGATAACCAACATCATCACTTATTTCACCAATATAGAAATCATTATCTAATAAATAATTTTTAAAAGGCAAATTAGATAAATAACTAGTATTTAAAAAATAAGCAATATTATTTTTATTAGTTAAATCAAATACACTATTAGAATCACTATAATTTCTAACATATTCAACACCATTATATAATAAATATCCATAAATATAAAGTCTTAAAATATTATTTTTATCTTCATAAACTCTCCATTTTTCTCCACCTAGTAAAACATAAGTATCTATATAATTTTTCGTATTTCCAGTATTTATTACATAAGGTTTATCTTTTGTACCATCTCCAGATAAAGTAGAAACATTACTTTTTAAAGTAAAAACAGGTCTAATTCCAAAACCATTTAAATAATCACATTTTTGTATACTTCCATCATCATCTACATATAAATTTTCATTAAATTTATTTTTACCTAGTAAAAAAAACAATTTTCCATTATTTAAGTAACTACTTTTTCCACCAGCTAATATATAATCTTTAATAGTTAAAATAGAAAACATAGATTTTTTTTCTTCTTTATCATCTTCTACTTCATTACCATTTAAAATATCCTCATGATAAGTAGTTTTAACAAAGTACTTATCCAAATCAACAAAAGTATTAGCATAAATACCAGAATAATTATTCTCTGTTTTATCTAACCAATTACGAACATTTGATTTTTGATAATCTGAACTCTCTCCAAAAGGAAAACTAGCAACAAAGTCCTCACTAATTACTTTAATAGTATTATCTTTATTAATTCTAATTATACGAAAAATTCTATTTTGAAATAAAATATAATTATTTGTAACATTACCCTTATAAAAATAACCAGAAGAATCTTTATGAAGACCTGCATTACTACCTGTAGTAGGAGGATTATTTTGAATAATCATACCACTTAAAGTAGCAGCTTCCTGCTCTATTTTTTGATTTTGTTTACTATAGTAATACAAACTTCTATATCCAAAATAAACACCAATTCCTATTAAAATAACTAAACTAAAAAAATTAAATACAAATTCATGTTTACCTAAATATTTTTTTTCTTTTTTCTTTTTACTTTTCTTTTTAGCCATATCACTTTACTCCATCTTAAACGATTATACCAAAATAAAAGACTAAGTACAAGACTTAGTTTTCAATATATTACTTAACAACCCAAAAGGTAGGCATATCTCTTAATCCATCCTTACCTCCTGCAACTGGAATATTAGTAATTTTATTTTGAATAACAAGTTCCGAAGAACTTCCACCGTCTAAATTAGCAGCATTATAAGCACCAAACTGTTCCATAACATCACATAAATCAATCATGTCAGCTCCAATACTAGAAGGAAGTCTCCCATTAATAACAAGCAATAAAACAATACCATCTCTTCTCTGACCAATAGCCGTTCTAGGAGCAATCCCCCATCCACCATTTCCTTTTACAAAACTTCTTTTACCATTTACAATTAGAAATGGTCCAAATTCAACAGCATCTCTTAATCCAATTTTTAGTGCTTCTTCCATACTCATACTTCCAAGGACTAATTTATTATCTTGATTAAATCCAATAAATCCACCACTCATAAAAGCATCTTTATAATCACTAACAATCTTTCCATTGGAAATAACCGTTCCATGAGGAAGCGCACCATTACCATTCCAGTTAGGATCATAAAAACCCCCAGCGTTGATTGCTACTAGAGCATTTTCTCTTTTACTAACATCTAAAATAGACTCTCCTTTTTCTCCTAAATACTGCGTTGTTGCAATATGGATACGTGATGCATCATATATAGCAACTAAATATCCTTGATAGCCATGACCTTTTACAGGAATTAACTTATAAAGATCATCATCATTTCTTTCTAATAACTGTTTCTCATATTCGTTTCGATAAATTGAAGTTGTATATTTCCGAAAATGAATAAGATTTGGATCACTAATCTCATTAACCTCAACAATTATATTATTTTCTAATACTTTTTTAATACGTTTATCAGAATACAACCATGTAGCAAGAAATCTATGAGACTTAGTTGTCATTGCACTCGTAATCCAAAACTCTTGAAATTCAGTGAAAGGACCATAAAATAAAAAAAGAAAAGAACAAAAAAAGATAATATATACGAAACACCAAAATCTAATAAATTTACAAAATAAAGATCTATTATTAGTTTTCTTTCCCCTCATATTTTTTATCTCCATTATAATCAATATAATTTTTATCAGTAACATAATTATTAACCAATAAAGATGAATGGATAGATTTTTGATATTCATTATATTTTAATACATTATCATTATACAATTTAATATCTCCAACAAAATAATTAATAACTTGTTCATAAATATTTTTATAATTGCTACATTGAGAATTAACAGAAGCATCATTATAATAAATATCATCACATAATTCTTTCAATTCCTCTACATTTTTTTCAATATCATTTACTATTTCCTCATAATTTGACAAATTATTTTTAATAACAGAATCTTGTCTATAAAAAGCATCATAATAAGTATTTGATAAAATACCATTAAATAACTTTTCTCGATAGTTTTCAAATAAAGAAGTATTCGTACTAAAAGACTCAAAAACAGTCTGTACTTCAGAAAAACGATAACTAACTTCATTTTGATCTTGTTTTAAACCAAGAATAAATGTATATACAGCACCAGCCATAATAAAAATAAAACTAATAGTCATCATACTATATGCAATTTTTCTTATTTGAAGACTCATACCATTATCACCTATCCTATAAAGATTTTAGCAAAGAAGAGAAAAAAAGTATAGAAAAGAAAAAAAGTTTTTTCAAACTTTACTATTTCTTTACTATATTAATCTAAAGAGGTTAAATAAACTTGTAAAATTTTTGTATCATTTTGTAAATAACCCGCACCTAATTTATTATTAACCTTATCTGCCGTAATAGAAGAAACATCTATCAAATCAGCAGTTTTTAGTGTAGTAACTCTACTATAACTATTTTTTTGTTCTAAAGCCTCATCTAATGTTAAATCAAGTCCAATATAATCTCCATTCTTCGTATGCTCAACCAAGCAAACAGAATACTGTAACTGTGAAGCATTATTTTTTACAATAACGTAACTTCTGTTTATATCATATTCTCCCCCATTAGGAGTACTTTCAAATTCAGTAGAATCTATAAATCCTAATCCAAAAACGACTGCTTCTCCATCATCAGGCTTTTCTATCTCAGAACTTTTTGCACGAAGAGCAAGTTCAATTTCCGAAACAAATTTACCAGCATCTGAAATATACATCTTATTTCTACTAGTAGAGAGCATTCCAACTAAATGAGGAATTGCATAAACACTTAAAATTCCAAGTATAACAACAACAGCTAATAATTCAACTAAAGTAAAACCATTTTTATTCATATAATTTTTTCTCTCCCTTAAAAATAAATATTTTACTAAATAAATAATTTACAATAATAACAATAATATTTGAAATAATCTTGGATATTAAATCAGATATATGAAAATAATAAACAAATAAATATAAAAAACCAATATCAAAAAAATAAGATATAATTCTACAAATAAAAAACAAACTACCTTCCAAAAAAGTATCTTTCTTAGATTTATTAATACTTCTAAACACAAAAAATTTATTAGTAAAAAAAGCAAATAATACTGATAAAATCCAAGCAAAAGTATTACTTATAAAAATAGAACAACCAACTAATCTTAAAAGATAAAAAACTAAAAAATTAAGAAGTGTTGTACAAAATCCAAAAAACAAGTATGAAATTCCTTCAAAACACTTATTAAACCAAGATGTATGATTATCTGATAAAATATAGTTTTCTATTAAATTATCCATATTTTTAGTATTACTTTCAAATTTTCTAGGATGAAAATTTTTACTTTTAATAATTAATTTACCCAATTTAGAAAAATCATATAAAGGCAAAATATATCCATCTTTAGAAAATTCAGAAATAATCTGTTTTTGATGATCATTATGGTGTTCCATATACTTAGATAAACGTGGTGCCGCAATTACTTTTTTTCCTTTTTTAATCGCACTTAAAATTGTCCCAGCACCCCCATGAGTAATAATCAAATCTGCATCATCCATTAATTTATCAAATTCAGGAGCTGATAAAAAATCAAATATTTCCATATTAGAAGATTGATAATCAGTCTGTCCTGCTTGAACAACCACTCTTTCATTTATAAAACCAGATGAAATAGCTTCATCTACAGCTTTCAACAATCGTGGAAATTGTTTATCTTGAGTTCCTAAAACAACGAGAATCATTAAAAAATCCACCCCCCATAAACAGAATTAGGATATATTTTTTTCATACTTTCCCATTGAACAATAAACATATCACTAATAGGATATAAAAGCTTCCCTGTAGAAGTTTTACTAACCATATTAGCAAAAGTTTCAATATAAATTATTCTACTCCCCAAAATCTTTCCAATACAGCACATAGGACCAGCAGTATGAACACCAGTAGTTATAATATAATTAGGTCGATACTTTAAATAATAAAATAAACTTATAAAACAATTTAATAATAATTTAAAAGGATAAGTTAATAAATGATGCTTAGTCCCATAAATTAAAAAATGAACTTTATTAGGATATTGTTTTTTCAAATATAAATTAGATTTCATCTTTTCAGTAATAATTGTATAATCATACAAGGAAAATAAATCTTTTAATTGTAAAAGTTCATTTAAATGACCACCAGTAGAAGAAATAAACATTACCCTTTGTCTCATATAAACACCTTCTTAAATATAATAAAATTATAACAAAAAATTAGATAAAAAAAAAGCATTTCAAAATGCTTATTATTTTTTATTGTGGTTGAACTGGTGTTACAGGAGCAACTGGTGTAACAGATGGTACTGAAACTACAGGTACAACTTGATTTGGAACTACCTGAGTCGGAGCTTCAACAGGGGCTACAGGAGCAATAGGCTCAACAGACATAACTGGAGCTGAAGCCACTGGCACAGTAGGTATTTCTGTAGAAACAACAGGCCTCATTTCAGGTTGTGTTAATATTTCAGGTTGTTGAGGAACAACTTCTACAGGTGCAGGATTTACAGCAGGTATAGTTTGAGTATTTTGCAAAGGATCTGCACCGCCATAAATTTGATGATTTGTATTTTGATTAAAATTAATATCCGGTACAATTGGACTTGCACCACCATAAATAACAGGTTCTGTAGAAGATGTAGGTGTTTCCACAGTCTGCATAACAGGTTGTGAATTAACTTCTGGAGCGATTGGAGCAACAGGATTAATAGAATCAACTACAGGAATTTGTGGAGTTTCTAAAGAAACTGGTTCAGAAACAACAGATGGATTCTCTGGCATTGACATACCATTAGTTGCTTCAACAACTGGCATCGCATCAACAGTTGGCATAGAAACAGACTCTACTGGTGCCGGAGAAACAACATCTCCACCAATTGGGCTAGCTGGCACTTGAGCATTTTCTAAAGGACTAGTAACTGGCATTGCTTCAACAGTTGGCATAGAAACAGCCTCTACTGGTGCTGGAGAAATAACATCTCCACCCATTGGACTTACTGGCACTTGAGCATTTGCTACAGGACTAGTAACCGGCATTGCTTCAACAGTTGGCATAGAAATAGCCTCTACTGGTGCTGGAGAAATAACATCTCCACCCATTGGACTTGCTGGTACTTGAGCATTTACTAAAGGGTTAGCAGCTGGCATAGAAACAGCATCAACCGGTGTTGAAGGCATAGGACTAACCATCATACCACCATTCATAGTAGATTGTTCAGTTCCAGTAACAACAGGTTGTACAACATTTTGTTGAACTATATTTGGATCCATAGCAGCTGGTGCACTAGCAACTTGTACCGAATTATCAGTCGGAGCAGCATTTTTATCTTTCTTAGGCTTTTTGCCTGTAACAATTAAAATAATTAAAGCAATGGTTAATAATATTACTCCACCAGTAATTAAAAGACCACCAGCAGAAGTAAACCAAGATAAATCAAAACTCATTTTATCTTCTCCCTCTATTCTTATAATCTAATATCATGATAACAAAAAAAATAATTAAATGCAAACATTTTATTTTTTATACATTTTTTTTACACTGTAAATTTTGTCCAATAGCCTTCATTTGGAATAGCTAGACTAAAAGTTAAATACTCTTTTGTAATTGGATGGGGAAAAGATAAATAGTAACAAAACAAGGCAATTTGCGTATAATCAAGTTTTCCATAACGTTGATCACCAAGCAACGTATGTCCCCTACTAGAAAATTGAACACGTATTTGATGATGTCTTCCAGTTTCTAATACTATCGACACTAAACTACAATCACTTTTAGAATAATATTTTATTACTTCATAATTTAAAACTGCTTTTTTTCCATTACTAGAGATAAAACTATTACCATCTTTTCCTTTTTCAATGTAATCAACCAATCTTCCACATTTTGATTCCATTTTTCCATGAATAATAGCATAATACTTTTTAATAACCTTATGTTCTTGAAAATACTTTGTTAATCTTGAAGCAGCTTTACTACTCCTAGCAAATACCATTATTCCACCAACAGGTCTATCCAAACGATGAACAAGACCTAAATATACATTCCCTGGTTTATGATACTTTTTCTTTATATAGTCTTTAACAATATCCATAATAGATAAATCACCAGTACTATCTCCTTGACTAAGAACATTAGCAGGTTTTACAACTACAATAACGTGATTATCCTCATACAAAACATTTAATTTATTCATTAGCTTCCCATCTTCCATAAATCCCACATGGTAAAATAAAATCATTACATGAAATAGATAATCCAACTTCTCCAGATGAAATCATTCCGGGATACTTTTTTAATACATGAGACTTTAATAAATTTTCAAGAACAATTGGACTCATCCCTGTAGTATATGAATTAATTAAAAAAAACAAAGGATTATCACTTAAAATATCACAACATATGGAAATTAAATAATTTAAATTTTTCATAATATCCCATACTTCACCATTTGCCCCTCTTCCATAACTAGGAGGATCCATAACAATAGCATCATAATGGTTTCCACGTCTAATTTCCCTTTGAACAAATTTAACAACATCATCAACTAAATAACGAATATTCTTTCCTTGATACCCACTACTTATAACATTTTCACGACACCAATCAACCATTCCCCGTGAAGAATCTACATGAGTTACATGGGCTCCAGCAGATAAACAAGCAACAGTTGCACCTCCAGTATATGCAAATAAGTTTAAAACCTTAATTGGACGATTAGCATTTTTTATTTTTTTTATCATAAAATTCCAATTAACAGCCTGTTCAGGAAATAAACCAGTATGTTTAAAACCCATTTGTTTAATATGAAAAGAGAGAGTTTTATAACGAATCATCCAAGAAGATGGAACATTTTTTAAATTTTCCCAACTTCCTCCACCTTTTGAACTTCTATGATATACAGCATCTATCTTTCCACTATATTTCTCCAATAAATTTCCATTATCCCATAACACTTGAGGATCTGGTCTCAATAAATAAATATTTCCCCATCTCTCATATTTCATTCCTAAAGAAGCATCAATTAACTCATAATCTTCCCATTCATTAGCTAAAACCATATTTCCTCCTAAAAATATTTTTACATCAAAAGAAAAAACTATAAATAGTTTTTTAAAAAGCAACATTAAATATCTGTTTATAATCAGTAATCAACATACTACCATTAAAAGTAATAATACGATCTCTATATTGAACATAAATTGGATCTTCTTCCATTTCATATTTACAAGAAATATCAGCATACTTCGAACATTCTTCATTATTTTTTACTCTCATTCTAAACAACTTATCATCTGTTCGAACAAAAGTATTTAAAGAATCTCCAGCATAATTAAAATCTTCAATATAAGCACCATAATCATCTCTAGAATAAACAATCTGTGAACTTATTAATTGAGGAAGAGAATTTCTATCAGGAGAAATAACAACATTAGCATAAACATTTCCATCTGTTTTTAAAACATAATATAAACCCGCACTACTATCAACAGTCTGAACTTTAAGTACATCTTCACCTTTTAATAATTCATTAATTAGTGCATATGATCGATCTTCTGTTAATACTTCTGAATATGCAGGAACCTCTCTTTGTCCACCTAAATAATAATATTTGTTATCAGTAGCTTTAATAATACTATTATCATAAATAGCTTTAACTTTTAAAGAAGTATCTGCATCTTTACAATTTTCCCCATCTTGATAAGTTTTAGACAAAGATAATTCATAGATATCACCATCTGTATTAATCAAATGAGAACCAGTCATAAATAATATTTTTTTATAACTAGTATCTTCTTTATCTTTTGGATAAAATTCATTACAAATAAATTTACCACCAACATTAAATCCAGCATGTCTTATATTCCTAGTAACACTTCCATTACATCCAGTTAATAAAAAAATAAATAAAAATAAACACATAAATTTAGTAATATTCTTTTTCATCATAATATCCCTACCTTTATCTAAAATATATCATAAAATAAAGAGAAAGGAAACTAGAATTTTTTTATAATATTAAAAATATAAATTACATCATCTGAATAACCCTTACAATAATTTTTAATAATTTCTTCCTCTTTATTTTTCTTCCTAGAACTTTTTTCTTTTTCATATAATTTCAATATTTTTTTATAAGTAATAAGAATACTTTCAGAGTCAGTTATAAATTTATTACTCTCAATTTGCATAATACCAAGTTTTTGCTTTTGTCCATTTAAACGAAACCGAATATAATCTAATCTTCTAAGAAATTTACTTCTATGATAATTATGATAAATCATAATAGAATATAAAACATTTGATAAATCTTTCTCTGCAACATCACACTCATCAAAATAACGATATTTTAATTTAGCATAACTAGAAAGCACTCTATCTACACTCATAGGAATCGATTCATTTTTAGAAGTACTTGTAAAAATATTTTTATTTCGACAAAAATAATATAGAAATAATAGAACAAAACTCCAAATAATTAACCTTAAATCTTCTCCTGTTAAAAATACAGATTCCACTCTATTAATAAAAGCTTGATTAATAAAAAAACCCATAATTATTAATACAAAATAATACTTAATATTATTATCCACTCGATCAAAAAAATCTAAATCTTTAAAATAACTACAATATATAGCGTCAATCATAAATAAAAATAAAAATATCAAAAAAATATTATCAGTATAATGAATACCAAAACGTTTAAATATACCAGAAATAACTAATAAAAATATATTTGAAATAACTAATTTTTCAAGTTTTGTAATAGAATATTTCTGAGTAAAATAAAGTATAAATATAAATAAAACAATTCCTAAAAATAAATAAAAAAACCAACCTAATAACCCCATAGACTCACCTCGTAATAAATATTATATTAAAAAAATAATAGAAACACAATGAATTATTTATGAGAATACTTTTTTAACTTATTCTTTATCATAAATACTAAATCCATAGGTCCATTAATACGATTTAATACAAGTAAAGCATCTTGTAATTTTACTTTTTCAGAAACTGTATCTTTTACTTCTAAAGCTTCCTTTTTATAGTCAAAATCATCTATAGGATTAACCTCTATAAAATCACGTATATAGTTTTCTATATCCTTTAATATATATTCTTTTAATGGATATTCATCTACTAATGAAACTCCATAATAACCACCAACTAAATAACGAAACTGATCAATTAATTCCATAATAACCACCTAAACTAATCTTAACACAAATCTCAAAATAAATACTACTAAAAAAAAATATATTATGTTAAAATGATAATATAAAGAATAAGAAAAGAGATAAATATGATAAAAAATGATAAAAAATTTATAATAATATTTATAATAATTGTAATGTTCTGTTTTTATTATTTATTCCAATCATCATATGCTAAGTATAGAAAAAAACTAGATGGATCAGTACAAACAAGAATTGCAAGTTGGTTAATTAAAGTAAATAACGAAAACATCGAAAATAAAGATACTTTAACAAATGAAATAATTCCAATATTTGATGAAAATGAATATGTAAATGATGGAGTAATTGCTCCAGGAAGTACAGGATATTTTGAATTAACAATTAATGCTGAAAATGTAGATGTAGACTTTACATATGAAATAACAACACTAGTAGATGAATCTACTCCACTAGAAGATTTAGTCCTAACAGGATACGAATTAAACGGAACAAGACATAATTACGAAGAAGGAAGCAAAACAGTAACTGGAGACTTAGAAAAAAATACCGGAGATACCAATCTAAAAATATTCTTTAAATGGAATGATGATAATACAAATACAATGAATAATCAAGCAGACACAGAATACGCAATAGATGAAGATAACGAAATAACAAAAATAAATGTTTCAATACACTTCATACAAAAAAAATCTACATAAAAAACAAAAAGAACCAAAAGAAAAATTATACTAAAACCATCGGACTACCCGATGGTTTTCTTTCTAAAAAAATGTATTATTTTTACTTCCTAGTAAAATATCCTAAAGCTCCAGGAGTATCTATCCTAGCATATTCTTTATCAGTATGATTAGCATTATATGTTGTACCATTGCCTCCAACTAATAAAGGTGAATTATAAAACATTGAATGAGAAATAACAACTTGTTTTACCTTAAACTTATCACTAACTAAAATTGTTTTTAAACTTGAACAATTAGAAAACATTGACGACATATCAGTTACATTTGAAGTATCAAAGCTACTTAAATCCAATGACTTTATTTTAGATAAACCAGAAAACATTACAGACATATCAGTTACATTTGTTGTATCTACGTTTTTTAATGATAAATCTTCTAATTCACTTAGTCCTCCAAACGCATAAGTCAAATCACTACCAAATAAAGAATTATCTACTTTTATCTTTTTTATATTATAAGCTCCATCACCTAATACTCTATTAACAATTGAACCATTACCTTTTAAATCATACCTTCTAAAATCCCAATTACTCATATCTAATTCATCTAAACTCGGAACTCCTCCAAAAACGCTACTTGTATAAGATGCATTATTAGCATCTATATTACTTAGATTTAATTTTTTTAAATTAGTACATCCACTAAACATTCCACCAAAACTAGTTACTTTTTTTGTATTAAAATTACTTAAATCTAACTCTTTTATACTCTCAGCACCAGAAAACATTGACGACATATTAGTTACATTTGAAGTATCAAAGCTACTTAAATCTAACTCTTTTATACTCTTAGCACCAGAAAACATTGACGACATATTAGTTACATTTGAAGTATCAAAGCTACTTAAATCCAATGACTTTATTTTAGATAAACCAGAAAACATTACATACATATTAGTTACATTTGTTGTATCTACGTTTTTTAATGATAAATCTTCTAAATTACTTAGTCCTCCAAACGCATAAGTCATATCACTACCAAATATAGAATTATCTACTTTTAATTTTTTTATATTATAAACTCCATCACCTAATACTCTATTAATAATTGGACCATTACCTTTTAAATCATGCCTTCTAAAATCCCAATTACTCATATCTAATTCATCTAAACTCGGAACTCCTTCAAAAACGCTACTTGTATAAGATGCATTATTAGCATCTATATTACTTAGATTTAATTTTTTTAAATTAGTACATCCACTAAACATTCCACCAAAACTAGTTACTTTTTTTGTATTAAAATTACTTAAATCTAACTCTTTTATACTCTCAGCACCAAAAAACATTGCCGACATATTAGTTACATTTGAAGTATCAAAGCTACTTAAATTTAAACTTTTTAAATTTTTTGCAGTTCCAAACATAATTCCCATATCTGTAATATTTTGTGTATCCCATGTTTCTAATCCCTTAATTTCTTTCGCATATAGGTTTCCAAATAACCCATTTAAATTTTTTGTTTTACTTAAATCCCAATCTGTTACATCAATATATTCTAAGCTTTCAGAACATAACGATGATGCTCTACATCCTATTGCATTAGTAAATGCTTCTGGTATTTTCCATTTTTTCATAGAAACGCGCTTTAAATTATTAGCACCAAAAAACATGTCTCCAAGTATACTGCTTCCACTTGTTGAAGATGTTAAATCAAATCCATCTAATTTTACTTCTTCTAACGAAGTTGCATCGGAAAACATTGACGACATATTTGTAACTTTTGAAGTGTTAAAACTACTTAAATTTAAACTTTTTAAATTTTTTGCAGCTCCAAACATGTTTCCCATATGTGCAATATTTTGTGTATCCCATGTTTCTAATCCCTTAATTTCTTTCGCATTTAGGTTTCCAAATAACCCATTTAAATTTTTTGTTTTACTTAAATTCCAATCTTTTACATCAATATATTCTAAGTTTTCAGAACATAACGATGATGTTCTACATCCTATTGCATTAAAAAATGTTTCTGGTATTTTCCATTTTTTCATAGAAACGCGCTTTATATTATTAGCACCAGAAAACATGCCTCCAAGTATATTGCTTCCACTTGTTGAAGATGTTAAATCAAATCCATCTAATTTTACTTCTTCTAACGAAGTTGCATCGGAAAACATTGACGACATATTTGTAACTTTTGAAGTGTTAAAACTACTTAAATTTAAACTTTTTAAATTTTTTGCAGCTCCAAACATGTTTCCCATATGTGCAATATTTTGTGTATCCCATGTTTCTAATCCCTTAATTTCTTTCGCATATAGGTTTCCAAATAACCCATTTAAATTTTTTGTTTTACTTAAATCCCAATCTGTTACATCAATATATTCTAAGCTTTCAGAACATAGCGATGATGTTCTACATCCTATTGCATTAGTAAATGTTTCTGGTATTTTCCAGTTTTTCATAGAAACGCGCTTTAAATTATTAGCACCAGAAAACATGCCTCCAAGTATATTGCTTCCACTTGTTGAAGAAGTTAAATCAAATCCATCTAAGTTTACTTCTTCTAATGAAGTTGCACTATAAAACATTGTAAACATATACAAAACTTTTGAAGTATCAAAATTCGATAAATTTAATTTATTTATATTAGTACAAGAATTAAACATACCTGACATATTTACAACATTACTTGTATCAAAACTACTTAAATCAATTTTCGAGGTTTTACTACCATAAAACATACTAGACATAGAAACAATAGCTTTTTTATTAATACTAGTACATAACTTAGTTGTAACATCTTCTGTTGAATCTTTATTTGTTAATACTACTCCCCATCCATCATTATCTATATCTTTCCATTCATCACTATATCCTTCTTGCATATATCTATAAGTATATTGCCCATTAGTATATTCTGCTCCTTGAACTAACTCACCATCATATATACAAGGATTAGGAGTAACTTTACCAATCATTATATTAGAATTAATCTCAATTTTAGTTCTACATATAGCAAAAACTTGAATAGGTAAAAAAACTATTAATAACATTATTATACTATATTTTAATTTATCATTTTTATTTAAATAAATAATTGTAAAAAAAACTACAAATAGAATTATAAATAATAATAATTTATTGTTCATAGTTAATGGATTAACAAAAATTGGATTTAAATTAGACAAATTGAAAGATATATTTTTTTTATCTAAATATATGCCACTTAAAAATTTTGGATTTTCTACTTCCTTCTTATATACTATTCTTAAATATACTATATTTTTACTATTTGGTTCTATTCTACGAGAATCATCTCTATAAATAATTTCATAATCAAAATAATTTGAATCAATATTAAAAGAATCTTTATCAAAATAATATACCTCATCAGTTATATTATCTAAAACTAATTTATATTCAATAAAATCTCCTACATCATACATTTTAAGGTTCAAATTAATTTTATTATTTTCTATTGTTACTTTAGATAATTCTTCTGTGTTCTTTGATTTATTCTTCATAGAGATAGATTTTATTTTAATACTATTTGTTCTACAATTTTCTGCATTTACCACAAAAGGAATAAATAATATAAATAAAAATATACATAAAGTAATTATAATAATATTTTTCATAATACATCATTTCCTACTCTTTTTATAAAAAATCAAAACAACATTATACTATTAAATTTTATTTTCTTTTTTTATTTTCTTATATCCAACAATAAAACTAACAATTATAATTCCTAAAAGAATAAAGAAATTATTTTTAGTCTTTGGATTAGTGATAATTTGCTCAATTGTGTTTTTTATATTTCTTTCCACAAATTTTGGAGTAATTGTAACATTGGTTGCTGGCATTGTGAATTCATATTCATTATCTCCTACTTTTTTAAATTCAATAATATTTCCATCTTCATCTTTTATTTCAATTCCAGAGAATAAATAATCATTTTCTACTTCTACTCTAAAGGATACTACCATTCCTTCTTCTAAATTCTCATTATTTATATTATTATTAAATTTGATATTTCCTTGATTTCTTTTTATATTAAATATTGCTTTTACTGGTTCTGGATTACTTCTATATGGAATATTAGTATTAGTTAATGGATAGTAATGTGCTTCACTATTACCTTCTAAATATAAACTATTTACTAAGAATGCTCCTGCATAATGAAGTTCTGGTCCATAAACATCAGCTTTTGGAGCAACTAAGTGTCCAATAAAAGGAGCTGATGGTAATTCTATATAAGTTGCATTTGGTACATTCCAAATAATGTTTCCATAATATTTTTCAGTAACATAGTATCTCTCATAATCACTCCCTGGTCTATTCATACCAAGGAAATCGTTAGTTGGAATTAAACTATTTTCTCCATTGCTTGTAGAGTTATAAATTTTAGGAAATGTAATACTTCCTGTATTATTAATTGTGATAATTGTTAAATCATCTTTATTATCTTCAAAATTATCAAATACAATTTCATTTATATTATTTATATCATCAATATAGTATTCTCCACCAGTTTCAACGTGGACCATTCCATCTTCTGAAGTTACATTTCTACCCTTTTTTATTTTATTTTGTTCAGCTATTATAGAATCATATAGTCGATTAAAATTCATATATAAAGAATTATTAAGAGAAACTTTAGGATAATTGTATTCTGATGCAATAACATAATTCAACTCTATTTCTCCTCCATTTATTGAATATATTCTTGATGCTGGTGAAGGGGAATATGCCTTAGGAAAATCAATATAAAGAAATGACGAATTTAGATTATCAACTGACCTGTTAAGATCTAGTCGTCCTTCATCAAGTCGATTGCCAAGATAATAATAGAAAAATGTCCCACGAGTTAATCTAAGAGTTCCATTTATTAAGAATTGTGAATTAATATGAAATAATTTAGCATCTCCCTTTGAAAAGTTGTTTTGAGTCATATGACTATCTAAATCTTTTTTTCCAAATGTAATAACATTATAGTTATTTAACATATCTTCAATTGAATAATCCCCATCATAAATATCATCTGAATAATCATCAGCATAAACATTAACTGTAATAAATGATAATGATACTATTAATAAAAATATTATTATTATTTTATTCTTTTTCATATGTACACTCTCCTACAATAAAAGTATAACTAATTTTGATTATTTTTTCAATGTTTTATAAATATTTCTTTCATAAATTTACCAGTATCAGAAAGATAATCATTAATATGATATTTCTTTCGTTTTAATTCTTTTTCTGTATACTTTTCATATAAAAAATCCAGCCTATCTTGTACTTCCTTTTTTATTACTAGGGAAGATGATTCTTCTTTTTCTGATAACTGCCAAACTATCCAACTAATATTATTATTTTCTAGATATTCTATCCAGTTTATAAATTCTTTTTTATATAGTTTACCGTCTCCTGATTCATTAGTTGCTCCACATTCTGTAACAATTAATGGCATCTTTTCTTTTACTGCAGAAGATATTTCTTCTTTTAATTGAATATTCTGAGCTCCCGCATAGAAATGAACAGAATAGATTATATTTTTATCTTCTAATAAATTGTTTTTAGCAGAATTAATATCTTTACACCAATCAGCTAAACCAACAATTATTAAAGAATTTTTACTATTCTTTCTTATTACTCCAATAACCTCTTCTGCATATGGTTTTATATCTTCATTCCAAGTTACTTCTTCTCCATTTGGCTCATTACATATTTCATAAATAACATTTGGACTATCTTTATATTTTTTTGATATTTTATTAAAGAAATCTATTGCCTCTTCTTTATATATGTTTGGATTATTATCCTTCAGAATATGCCAATCTACTATTACATAAATATCTAAATCAATACAATAATCAATTATCCTTTCAACCTCTTTTATTTGCTCTTTATTAATTATATAGCCATCTTCTTCTGGATTGGTATATAATGCAATTCTAAAAGTATTTATTCCCCATGTATCTCTAATTTCTTTTAAATTTTCTTTTGTATAAATTCTTTTATACCAATATAAATTATGCGAACTTATTCCTTTTAGTTTTACTATCTCTTTCTTTTCGTTCACAATAATTCCATTATCAATCGATAATTTTCCATTATAAGAAACTAAAGACTCTGGATTTATTATTATACTTTTTCTATATTGATAATAATTATTTATTATTAATCCAAAACAAAATATAAATATTATAAAAGAAATAATAGCTAATCTTTTTACTTTAATCTCTTCTTTAATAAACTTATAAATCAGAATAAACGTAGAAGATAATGAATAAGTATTTCTATTATTTTCAATTTCATTAATACTTTCACTATTACTAAAATCAAAAATTAAAGCAAATAATAAATAAATACAATTTGTACTTAACCAAAATATTGGGATTATAAATTCTATATAATCATATATTAGTGTTTTTTCTATAGAAATATATAAACCAGTTATATTAAGTATAAATAAGAACGAATGAGATAAAACTAAATAATAATACTTAATTGATTTATGGTTACTATTCTTTTTTAAAGTTACTTCAAATTTTTTCTTTCTTATACCTATTATTTCTAATAAAGATTCAATAAAAATAATTGGAGATAAAATTACTTCATATATTCTATTCCAAGTTGAAGACACTTTATTATTTTCTAATTTATCAATTACAAATCTTTTTAATATATATTGTATTAAAAAGAAAATAATAAATAATATAGCATTTCCTTGAATAATTCTAATATTAAAATATGCAAACAACAATGGTACAAGCAAAAAAATAGTATTTCGTATACCAAAAAACCAATAATATATTCCAGACAAATAATCAGTTTTTTGAATAAAGTTCAAACCACTATTATGAAGAATTTTATAGTTTTTATATGTTTGAATACATCCTCTACACCATCTTATTCGCTGTTTTATTAAGGAAGATATACTTTCAACATTTTTTCCATAAGCTTCATCATATGGTAAAGCAATCCCTTTATAGCCTTTTCTTTCCATCAATAAACCTGTTGCAAAATCTTCTGTAATAGTTTCAGTAGCAAAACCGCCAATATCTTCTAATGCCTTTCTTGAGAGGATAGCATTTGTTCCACAAAAAATTACAGAGTTATTATTATTTTTTGATAACTGGATTCTATGATAAAAATAGTCTTGCTCAAAAGGAATATAATTCCATAACTTAAATCTTTTTTGATATATGTCTTCATTTGAAAAACTTTGAGGTAATTGTACAAAACCAATTTTTTCATCACAGAATAAATAAGGTATAGTTTTCATTAAAAAATCTTTTGTAGGTTTCATATCTGCATCAAATACCACTATATATGGAGATTTTGTCTTTTTTAATGCATTATTGTAATTACCTGCTTTAGCATTCTTATTATTTTTACGATCAATGTAATTAATTTTCATTTTTTTACAAAGATCTTCCATTTCTTTTCTTCTTCCATCATCACATAAATATATATGTATCTTTCTTTTATCAGGATATTTCATTTCCTTACATGCTTTTATTGTTTCTTCAACAAGTTTTGTTTCTTCATTAATAGTTGCAATAAAAACATCTAGTTCAGGATAATCTTTTTTTAGTACTTTTGAAATGATTGGTATTTTAGATTCTTTTACTAATATATTAAGAGTATATATAGCAAAAAAAACAGAATCAATTATTTCTACTAATAGTACAATAAGCGCAAATAACAAAGATACATCAAATACTCTTGGTAAAGTACAAAATATTCTAAATAGAATATAGATAATGGTAGTAATAAGTGAAAAATAATACATATATTTCTTAATATTTTTCATAATAACAACTCCAAAACTTTATATGTTTTATTCTAACATTAACTAAATTTTGATTCAACTTATCTAAAAAAGAATCTATATTTTTTTAGATTCTTTCTTTTGATATACATATATTCCTGTTCCTAAAGAAATAATTGCTATTAGAAAAATAGATATTTTCAACGCTGTTTCTGGATTCGTTATCAAATCAATTACTTCCTTTTTTTCAAATGTTGGATTTATCATTACATTAGTTGCTGGCATGGTAAATTCATATTCATTATCTGATACTTTTCTATATTCTATTATATTTCCTTCTTCATCTTTTATTATAATATTAGATACTTGGTAACCTAGTTTGGTATTAACTTTGAACTTTACGACCATGCCTTCTTGTAATTCTTGTGGATTTAGTCACTCACTATAACTTATAGTTCCCCTACTTTCATCTAATTTATAATCTACATTATGATAATCAAGACTTGAAATATATGGCAAATTATCAAGTTGTAATGAATAAAAATGTGCTTCACTATTTCCTTCAAAAGATATACAATTGGCTAGTATTGTACCAGCAAAATGATTTTCAGATAATCCTCTCAATTAAACTAAAAAACTCAATCTTACCCTTATGCATCAATCTTTTGTTCAACAAGTAAACGCAAATTCATTGTAAGACAAGGTTGCCCAGACTCTTCTTCATAATGATGACAAGCCATACCAAAATACGTATCAGCATCATCTTTTTCTAAATATAAACTACTTTTATTTGAATTATATACACTTGAAGATGCTACATTAAATAAGTCATATCTCTCACCAGTTTTAGTATAATACAAGAAAGTATCATTATAATCATAAACATCATTTTGTTTATAATAAGTAGTAGTTCCATCAACATCTTCAAAAGGCCAAGTAACACGAACATCAAAAGTAATAGAACCATTAGCAGCAATTTCATCACTAGAAGGAGTAAAATGAACAGAAAACGGATAAAAACTAGATAAATATTCATTCATATCATCAATACTAGATATATTAATTACATGACCAAGTAAAGACATTGAAACAAACTCATAAGAAAATTTAGCAACTACATCACTTTTATTATTTACTTCTATTGTTCTTATAAAATCACTCATCCCAGGTTTCATTTTAGCGACTTCAATAAACATATTTCTAGATATTTCACCATTATCTTTAAACTCAACATCCCATGCTGCAACAGTAGCATCAATACCTAAACCAGCATTTGCAGAAAAAGCAAACCACGCAAAAATATTAACACCAAAAGTAAAAAGTGCTAAAAGAAGACTAATATATTTTTGCTTTTTAAGTTTTTTATTCAAAAGACGAATTTTTTCTCTATCTATTTGCTTTTTCATAGCCTCTCCTAAAAAATTTCTATATCATTATTTTTTTTAATTTCTTTTTCTTCAATATCATTATGATTAATTTCTCTAATTTCTTCTTTTTCTAATCTTATATCAGTAATAGTTTGTAATACTTCTAATACTATAACAATTACTAAAGGACAAAATACAAGTGCAAAAAAACCTAATTGACTTTTTATAACATGATTTAAAGTCGTGATAATTGGTACAACTCCAATAACTTTTCCAAGTATTTGATAACTTTCAATAGAAGGATCCTCTACTGGAGCATTAACTCCTCGAGTAACATACACTCTACCATGATCTGATTCTGTAATACGAATAATTCTATGAGTAATAAGCTTTCCTTCTAATCCTCCACGTGAACCACGATAAGCAATATCATCT
The DNA here is from genome assembly GCA_946628005.1 of uncultured Caryophanales bacterium. GTDB lineage: Bacteria > Bacillota_I > Bacilli_A > RF39 > UBA660 > UBA3789. The sequence goes on along the minus strand of CAMOWA010000010.1, from coordinate 25,012 downwards.
CCAACTTTTAACTTTAAAACATCATAATCTTTTACAGCAATCACATCATTTATTTCATATACTCCAGACATTGATCCCGTAGCAACCGTAAATAAACGATATCCAAAAATACTATTATTTCCACTTATCCTCTGCATAAGAATAAAAGCTAAATATAAGACAACTACAAAGAAGAAGATATCACGAATAATAGTATATATTATAGAAAAATATTTATTATGTAATATTTTAGACATAGTAAACTCCTTTATCCTAAACTTCGAAGAAAATCATCTATTTTACCATTTTCTCTTTCTAATCTATCTTTTAAAATTCCATATATAGAATGAGATCTCCTCTTATTCTTTTCCTTAATTTTTTTTATTTCTTTATGAAATATTTCTTCAATTTTATCTTCTGTTAAATCTTCATCTGTATCTAATAAATTATCAACTAATCTTCCAATCATCTGATAAATCATATTTAATTCCGTAGAATTAGTACTACTACTAATAAAATTACGATTAGCAATAAAAGCCATTAAAAATGCTTGATCATACTCATTTTTTAATACCCCACGATCAAAGAAATCTCTTTTTTCCTTCTCTTTTTTATCCTTACTTTCAAATGTCTGTATATAATTCCATAACTCTTCTGCTTTTCTAAAATTAGGATTTTTTAAAATTACATTAGTCTTTTTAATTGGACTTCTAACAGGAGAAACATGTAACTTAGAAAGTATTTGCATTAATTCAGTACCGAAGAAACCATCAATCTGAGTTTTTGCTCTTCTTAGACGTTCTTCTAATGTCATGCTTCCTCTATCCCCAGAATGCTCCTTTACATTTCTAGTTATATCACTAATATCCATACTAATTTTTAAATCTTCTCCATAAACTTTAGTATTAGCCTCATACTTTAGAATATTCTTATCCAAACAATAACTTGATCCACTTGTTGACTCTACTCTTTTTTCAAAAAACATTCTTAAATCATTAATTAAAGTATAAATAAATCTATTTTCATAAGTATCCATACTTTCTTCTTTATTAATATTTAAAATTTTAGAAGGTTTTACATCTCCATTATCCTCTATTTTTTGAATTAAATTAGTATGTTGAGTAAGATGAATAACAGACTCAACTGTTACTTTTCTTGCCAACTCAACTTTAACAATCTCTTCTTCATTAATAATAAACCTTTTAGGATTTCTTAAAATATTATCAATATATGGAATACAATCTTCTAAAATATCTAACCATTCATAATCAAAATCTTTTAAATCATAATCTTTTTTTACATATAAAGTAGAATTTAAATTATGTAAAAATAACTCATCATCATCTAATATCTCTTCTTCTTCCATAAATCCCCCTATTAAACCATCTTCTTAAGTCTTAATAAATAATCTTTACATTCATTAAAATGTTCTTTTCCAAAACTTTTATCTAAAAAATCAATAAAAGGATCAATTTCATCACGTATATATGCTAAGTTTAATTGTTCAAATTTACGTAAAATCTTACGAGCAATATAATAATCCACTCCATCTACTTCTGTACCACCACAAGCAACATAAGTAGCAACAAAATCTTTCATCTGTTTAACAATACGGTTACCAAAAGCTATACGAAAATGTTTTATAACATAGTCATCCATATCATTTATTTTTTTCTCCATTTCACTAGTTAAAGGATATTTAGCTTTAGCATCTGCAAACAATCCTTCTAAATAAGAACTATTAATATTCATACTATCCGTATCAATTGGTTCAAACACTTGTCCTTTATCATTAATATCTATAGGCATAGCACGGTCATAAACTTTATCCGTAACAGCAAAAGTTGAATCATCATTATTAATTGTACCAATATACCACATATTACCAGGTATTTGTAATTTTCCACCTTTTAACATTTTAGGATCATTATCCCAAACACTTGGAACAAGTTCAATAATCCATTCATCACGAGAAGGCATTTCCAAAATAGATAACATTTCAGCAAAATAATACTCAACACGAGCAATGTTCATTTCATCCAAAACAGTAACATAAACATCATCTGTATATCCAGCTACATATAGCCCCTTTAATACTTCTGTTTCATTAAACTTCTTAGTAAACTCATTAAAATAACCAAATAATTCAGTACGATCTCTCCATGAAGGTTGTACAGAAGCTATAATAGCATCATTTTTAATAAATTTTCCCCATGCATAAGCAAGAGAAGTTTTACCAGTACCAGAAATACCCTGTAAAATAACTAATTTAGTTGCTGATAAACCAGATATAAATAAACGTATCATATTTGATGTATAATAAAGTTTTAACTTAGAAGCTGCAAAATTACGAAACAATTCAACTAACTCTTCTAAAGTAAAAGTATTTCCATATTGTTGAACTTTATAATCACGATATTCTAAATCAATAGCGTGTAATTTACTAAATCGATAACTATCTAAATCTCCATCTAAATTATCAGATTCTCCAGTATTAACATCTTCTTCACTAGTAATAGTAGCTTCTTCTCCCGGTTTTAAACCAAGTTGAGAAACTTTCATAGCTAGAATTTTTTCTTTTTCTTCAACAAGAGTTGCTACTTCTCTATTTAATTCTCCAATTTCTTTTAACATAGATTCTTGTTCAACTAATGTCTTACGAAATTTAAAATACTTACGTATAAAAAGAACAATTAATAAAACAATCAAAGATAACATAATAAGCATCACTATAACAGCAACAACTACTAGTATCCATTCAGCAACTTTAAAATCTTTTCTATAAAATTCAATTACATATAAATAATCCTGAATACTAAACATTTGAATAATACCTTTAAAGAAACCACCTACAATCATACCAATTCCTTTAAAAAATACGGACATAAACTCAAATAAAAATCGAATATAAGTATTCATACTAATCCTCCTCAAATAATAAGATCTTTAAAACATCACTATTATAATCCAAGAAATAATCTCTATCACGATACTTACAATCCTCAACTATTAAATAATTAAAGACTCCTTCTTTATAAATAGAATCTGTTTTTTGATAAACATCATTAATATGAGTAAAATCTTGAATACAAGCAAATTGATAATCCGCTAAAAATGCACTTCTTTGACTCTGATAAATAGAGTAATCCACTCCCAAAATAACATATTTTTGAAATAAAGGATTATCCATTAAATCTAATAAATCTTCATTAATAGTACCTCTACTAATAAAATTAGAATTCAATTTTATAATAATAGGATTAATATCTTCTCTATTTAAAACACTTTTTAACAAATAAATACTTATTTTCTCAATAAGACATTTCATCTTCAATTTTAATAATTTATTTTCTTGAAAAACTTTTTTAACTAGACTATCTCTATAAATATCTAACACTTTAATATTAGGAACCAACTCCCAAAATAGAATATTAGAATCATTCTCAAATTTCTTCTTATCTAAATTAAAATACTGATCATCAAATTCTAATAGTTTATTATAATTAGTATATTTTTCTCGAACAATAGAAATCAACTCAGAAAGAGAACCTGTAACATAAGAAGATAATACTCTATTATTATGAACAAAATCTTCTACTTCTCTAGCAATATCTCCTTTAGAAGAATATTTTAATAAATCTAAGCGAACAATCTCATAACAAAAACTATTTAGTTTTCGAATTAAATTACAATTTTCTTGATAAGTACGATTATCATCAATTAATTCATATTCTTTATAATCATCTAACATTTCTAACATAATACCATCAAATTCTAATTTTAAATTTTTTAAAGTAAACTTTTCCCCATCAATAGTATTAAAAATCTTATAATAATAATTATCTATGTAAGTATAAAAATATCCTCTAAATACTCTTTTTATAAAAGAATTATCTTTTTTCAAGAAGAAAATACCAATACGAATTAGGCAATTAACTTTATAATCCATATAAACATTAATGAAATTTTTCAATTAAATCACCTACCTTAACATATAAATTATAACATAAATAAAATAGAAAATATATGATTAATTTGCTTTTACAACAGAAACATCAATAATAGAATCATTATTTACAATAGGATATGTATAATTTTTAGTAATATCGTCTTTATAAAAAATAATAGAACTATTAGAACTAGCAGGTACCTTAAAACTAAACTTAGAAACATAAGAATATCCATTAATAATCTCTTCATGATAATTCGTACTTAAACGATTCAAATATAAATCGTTAGTCATATCAACTAATAATTTATTTGGATCATACTCAACTGTTATAATAGCTGAAAAGCACTTATCTTTTTCACTATCTTGTAAAGAACTATAATCATCTAAACCAATTTGATCTCCAACAGAATAAGAACCAAAAGCTTCACTCACTTGATAATAAGTAATAGAATTAGTAAAATTAATTGTTAAAAACTTAGAATTTACACTATCCACAATATCATAAGAAAAATCACTTTTTTCAACCCCAATAGTATAAGATGCACTCATCTTTTTACGATATGGTAAAGAAGATTCTACTTCAGTTTTTACAACAACACTATCCCCCTCATAAAAATTTTGTTTTGGACTAACCGTAATAACATAACTATCTGATTCATCCTCTGGATGAATCGTACCAGAACTTTTATTTAAACTGCATTGAACAGTATTTGGACAATCAACATTAATAGAATATACAATATCCGTTTTAGTATATCTCTCATCATTTTTTCTATTATTTAAATCAATGTTCAAACTATAAGAGTTAACACCATCCCAATTAACAATAGAATAATTTTTACCATTTATAGACAATATACTACTATTAAAATAAAAAGCCTTTGTTTCTAAAATAAAATTATTTACAATATTTTTAATATATCTACCAAAAGTAACAGTAATTGTTAAAAATATAATAAGAACAATTAAGATACAAATACTAATTTTTTTATGTTCACGTATATATTTCAAAATATTACCTCCAATATTATATTATTTGTTTAGACTCTAAAGTAACTTCAATATTTTCAATATAATCAGCATAAATTGGGTTTTCAGAATAAACAGAAGGAAAATTAATAACTAAAGTAAAAACATCTGTACTTTTAGACGTATAAAGAAACTCAAACTCATCAGTGACATTATAAACACGATACCAAGCACTATCCTCATCTTGAACAACGGAACTACCATTTAAAAGATTAACTGAAGTTTCACTGTCATATAATTCATTACGATAAAGTTTAAGCTGTATTGGTAAATTAGTTGTAGTACGAATAGATACCTTATAAGAAATATCAACATCACTCTCTTTAGAAGCATTAAAATTAGAAACACTAAATTTATAAGTATATGGATCGTCTCTAGGAATAATTCCATTAGGATCCAAATTAAAACTTATCTTTTCATCTTCAAAAATATATAAAGCCTTATCTATGTTAGCATTAATCTTTGCCCGAACTTCATACCTAGAATAAGCAAGTCCAAACAAATAACGAGCAAAAAACAAAATAAGTATTAAACCCAATAAAAATAGAATTAATTTTGTCTTTTCCTTAAAATATCGAATAGATAAGATTTTATCACGAAAAGAATTTATCATAAAATCATCCTCCAGAATATGGTACTATTTCTTCTCCTCTATATTGTATAGCATGAAAATGAATCTCAAATAAATCATCAAATTCTTGATTATCTTCTGTAATTCCTTCAATATCATTTAAATAATCAAAATAAAAATCAACATGAATATTTGTTTTTTTCCCATCATTAATATCATCTAAAGTAAACACACCTGTATAAGTATCTACACCTGTTTTAACAAATGATGTATCATCAGATACAATAGTTCCAAAATTTAATAGTTTCTCTTCATCTATAACTTTATCAACAAATCGAAACTCATAAAGAATTGCTACATCACTTGAAGTAGGATCAACTTCTAAATCAATTGTTCCACTAGAACCAGGAGATATTTTTTTCTCACGTGTGTGAGTAGACTCCCAAGTAGTATTTTCCAAAATAATACGATTATCCAATACCCCTCCACTATTCATTACATTAAACCCATTTATAGATAAGTGTATACCTGCAGTATTTGCTTTTACCTTACCAGTAGTATTAGACTCATAAGAAGTATATGTACTCTTAGAACTTAAATAAAAAAAACATCCAATTGTTAATAATAAAAACATAATAGCAATCTTCTTATTCATTAAACTCACCTATCTTTACTCATTATAACAAAAAAAAGAGTTATTTTAAATAACCCTTTTACAAAATTTCAACGTCATTATCAGAAAACTTAAATTTATCACTTTTAGTCTTCTCAAGCTTAGTAGTTTTTTTGTTATCTTTATCATTGTCACTATCATCATCTTCCGTAACATCTTCATAATGTAAAACAACAATAAACTCATATACTTGATAGATAAACACAATCATAATTGGAAGTAAAACTAAAAATAAGAAACCAATTCGACTTTCAACAACTTCTAAAATACCACCTATTGTTGGATACAAATTAGCATATTTTCCAAGAACTCTTTCACTTGCTATACTAAAGTCATCATTTCCTCTATGAACCGTATACAAAGCACTCAAATCATCACGAACAATCTTAGTAACATAATCACTTCTAATAAGATAACTATCATTATAAGCAACATAATAATATATTAAATCTCCAACCTCAATATCATTACTTTTTTTAACGACTAATAATTCTCCCTTATGAGCATTTTTAATATTATTCTCATCAATTAAATTAACATTATGAAGAGTACATCCAAAAAACTCAGTATAACCATATTTATTTTTATTCAAAATTAAAGAAGTAATTAAAATAACATAAATAACAATAAAAACCTCTAATACTGACCAAATCCACCTTAAAACATTCTTCATCTACTATCACCATCCTAATAATAACATAATATTTTTATAAATTCAAATTATTATTCTATTTTTTTCTGTACAATTACATACTTATATTCTTCATCAATAAGTTGATCATTATCATATAGTTTAAAAGCAATACGATAAGTACCACTAATTAATGAATCTTGTAATTTAAATTCAAACTCTTTTTCAGTATCATTCCCCATTGAAATAGAAACTTCATTTCCACTTACAATAGGAAGAGAATTCTGAAATAAAGATTGAAAGCTAACAGAAGAAAACTGTGTAGAATCTATTGTAGTTGTATCTCTTTTAAATATTTCTATCCTAAAATTAGGATTGGATAATTGAGAATGATACTTAACAGTATACTTATTTGTATCAACTCCATTATAATTTAATGAGGTAGCTCCATCAACTAATTTTACACCATCATCACAATCTACCATAATAGAATTGTCAGCACTTACAACAACAACAGGAAATTCACGAGTAACAGAATTTTCAACTGATGAATTATGAAGACCATCATCAGAAGCAAATAAAGTATAACGAATAGTATAACTTCCAGCAGGTAAATCTTTATTAACAACTATTTTAGCTACTCGATTCAAATTAGACACCTTATTAGCAAGTTTAATTCTAAAAACACCATCTCCATCAGCAAAATACTCCTGATTACCTATATAAATACTTGTACCAACCAACAGACTTGAACTAACCTGTTCTCCTTCATGATTGAATAAAACAACATTCAAACCCATTTTACTAGACTCATAATTCGTATCAATTACAGATTCCCTATTTTCAGTTTCATTATATTGAATCTGAGTAGAATAAGAAAACTCATCAGGAATATTATAATATAAATAAGAATCCATATTATTAAATTGTTGATTTAAAACCACATTACTACTTTCAAATGTATTGTAAACCATTAATCCTTCACGAATACCAAAAACACTATAAATAGTACGCTCTTCTGAATTACGAAGTTCAAATAACATAGTATTATTTAAATGATTCCCTTCCACTTCACATTCCTTAAAATCAAAAATAAACATAAACTCTTCATCAACTAAACCAGCCTCAGAATCATAATAAATTAAATTATTAGAAGCATCATCATACGTATTATCCGTACTAGTACTATCCATTTTAATAAAATTGCTTAACCTATAAGTAACTTCATTATACTGAGAAAGTTGATTTAAAGAATCCTGATAAATACTATCTGTAACTTTAAAATAATAATACTCCGGTCGATTAGGATTTGCTCCATAATCTAACATAGTAATCATTGTATTAACAGGTAAAACATGATTTGAAACTAAAACATGTACATAATCATTATTTTTTCCATAAATAGACTCAAATTTATCTTTCCATGCTGTCAAAGAATAATAAGCACTAAATTGACTCTTATTAGTAATATTAACAGAAGTTGAAGAAGGCATTTCATATCTCTTATCATAAGTAATTGAAGCGTCATAACTATCAGAATCAACATTAACAGCAGTTAAATGAATCGTTATTGTAATAAACTTTATATCATCTTCAATAGCGTTTTTTGGAACAGCAGCTTGAAGAGTCACAACAACAGTTCCCATTGGTCCTACTCTAGTTATATTTTTAGCATGATATAAATAAAACATAAGAGAAGGAGGAAGTTTCCTACTATCAGTACGATAATCTGAATCTCCAGTAAAATCTCCTCCACCAGTACTTAGTAATTTTGTAGTACCATAACCTGTCCACTCCTGAGTTTCAGATTTCATAGATAAACCTAATATATTATTAGCTTCCTCTTCTGTTCGACCAACTCTTGGAACACTAGTTGAATCAACAAAGCTTAAACCAGATTTTAAACCACTACTATCAAATCCTAATACAGTAAATTTAGTATCTCCTTCAGCAAAATGAATCATTTGTAATTCATATGTTCCTAAAGAAGAATATCTAGAAGCAGTTAAAGTAAACTCATAATTAATTGCTTCAAATCCAATAATCCAACGATATCCTTTTTCACCAATTCTACTAGGGTCTATATAAGCAGTAGTAATTTCATCATGAGTATCTTCATCCAAAAAGTTAGAATAAAATCCATCTTTCGTTATATCATGGTTTTCATGTCGAAGTCCCATAACATAACTACCACCAACAATAGCTAAACTAGCGTTTCCACTATCACCATACTGAATACTATCATCATATAAACCATAACGATAACCACCACCTTCAAAAGAATTATACATTCCAAAGAAAGTCATTCCAGTTACCTTACCATATGCTGTAGCACTTTGATTAATAGTAACATTTAAATTTTGACCAGGAATCATATAAATACGATTGTCAACATTTTTAGTAACAGTTTTATTTTCATCATCAATATCAACAACAGCTGGTACTAATTCTCCTCCACTATCAACACCACTATACAATTCTTTTAACATATTAGCATTGTGTTTTAATAAAAGAGTTGTACCATTTTTAATAACCATTTTATCAATCATATTGAAAGAATATAAAATATCAGAATACTCATTAGTTCTATCAGTAGTACCTGCTAACTCCATAACAGAAGAATCAATTTCTAAATAATTAGCCCTTTGAATAGAAATTGCTTGATTAGGTAATTCTTTTGAACCTAGATTTTTAACATAAATATTTGATGTTCCAGAAGAACTAGAAGCATTTCCAGAACCAAAAATACTACCATTTATAATAAAATCATGATTATGACTTATATAATTCGTACCATCTATATGAACATTAATTCCTTCCGTAACAGAAATAAAGGTCCAATCATATGTTTCGCTACCGCTAGCATTACTTTCTCCACCACCAAATACTGTTCCATAAATATGAATATCACTTTCATTAAGAGAAGAATTATTAACAGTAGCACTACCAATATTAGTCTCAGTAGTACCATAAACAACTGCCATCTTAGGGCCACCATAAACATTACCATGGATTATGCCACCAACAATATTTACAGTTGCGATAGAATTATTCTCTGTTTCTAATCCAGTAGATGCTGCATTTCCAGAACCAAATACACATCCATCATCTGGAGCAGTAGATGAGTCCGTTCCAATTATTGTCGTTCCATCAATAGTAATAGTTGAGTTCTTATATACAACTGCAGTAGAACCATTTCCTCCAGCAAAGGCATTTCCTTGAATATTAGCATTTGTAATAGTAACATTAGTACTTTCAGAAACAATTCCTTCATTACCACCACCATATACATTATTAGAAATAATACCACCATTTATATCTAATGAAGTACTACCAAGCACACTAGCAGCATTACCACCACCATATACATCAATAATATTTCCATTATTTACAATAACAGTAGTACTATTAACATCCGCTTCATTACCACCACCATATACATTTTGAATAGTACCAGAATGAATCGTAACATGAGTAGTATCAGTCACTCCACCTTCATTATTACCACCATATACAGAGCCTACTTCAACAGAAGAAGAATCACCTCCAACAACAACATTGCTAGTAGTAACATCTCCTGCTTGATTACTTCCACCAAATATAGAATCAATTTTTCCTCCCACAGCAGTTATATCTGATGTAGTAAGCCCAACTTTATTTCCTCCGCCATACACATTGCCTATAACTCCAGCAGTAATATCAATATCAGAAGTACTAGTAGTTCCTCCTAAATTATTACCACCATATACAGCAGAAATACTTTTAGAAGGATTAGTAGAATTAATAGTAATATTTGTGTCCCCAACATCTCCAAGCGTATTACTTCCACCAAATACATTTCCCATAGTACCATTTAAAATAGTTATATTCGTTTCATCTTGAACTCCAGCAGAATATCCTCCACCATATACATCGTTTAAAGTACCACTATTAATAGTAACATTAGTAGTTGTCGTATCAGCTTGATTTCCACCTCCATATACATTACCAGTAATTGTAGAACCATTTATATTAACATGAGAAGTTATGGTTAAACCATCCATATTATTTCCGCCAAAAACATCCTTAACACTACCAGATGTAACAGTTACATTAGAAGAAGTAACGGTTCCTAATAAATTTGAACCACCATATAAATTTTCCGTAATAGTTGATCCTTGTAAACGAATATCCGTTACATCTTGATTAGCATTATTTCCTCCTCCATAAGCATTACCAATTGTTCCACCATTTAGGTAAACAACATCACCATTACTAGGCTTTCCAGAAGCATCAAATCCTCCAAAAACACTGCCAACATTTCCACCGTCAACTAAAACAGTTATATCTCCAACAACTTTTGGAGTATAATCTTCATCACCTTTTCCACCACCAAAAACATTCTTTTTAACAACTCCTCCATGTACAGAAACATTAGTGGTATGAGTTGAAGATGAAGTATTTTCATTAACAGCATTAACTGTACCAAATGCACTACCACCATAAACAGAACCATCTATAGTACCATCATTAATAACAACATTAACATCATCTCGTACATAAGTACCTGAAGAGCTAGAAGAAGTATAACCTCCTTCACCACCACCATATACATCTTTTAAAACTTTTCCCCCATTAACAGAAAGATTTACAGTTCCATAAATTGTACCATTTGTACGAGAACCACCATATATAGAATTATTAACAGTTCCTCCATCAAATTCAATATTTATAGTAGAAGTTACACTATTAGAGTTACCACTACCATTATTATTACCACCACCATAAATGGATTCCTTAATTGTTCCACCTAAAACCTTAATATTAGTTGTAGAAGTAGAAGAAGTACTTTGAGCTCCAACAGAACCATAATTTCCACCACCATATACAGAACCATTAATAGTTGTATCAAGCCCAATAACAATATTAGAATTATCAACAGAACCTAATCCATCTTTGTTATCATTACCAGCACCAGCACCAAATACTGATCCTGAATTTGCTCCAAATAATGTACCAGATTCCACTCCAATAATAGAATTACCGCCAACATAAATATAAGAGTCTCCATATAGAATACCAGTATCACTGCTAGATTCATTTATCGTTGAACCATTACTTCCACCAAAAATAGAATAATTAACAGTACCACCAGTAACGCTTATAATTCTATTACCATATGTTGCTGCAGAACCACTACCACCAAAAATAGCATCTACACTACCAGCTTTCATATAAATATAAACAGAATTCAAATCTTGTTGACTAGATATAGAACCCAATCCACCTATTATCGTGTAGACATAACCACCTTCGATAGTTATAGCCCTATTACCATAAATATTTCCACCACGTCCACCAACATAAATACCAGTATATAAATCAGACTTACTAGAACCAAACTTACCACTTTTAACAAAGATATCGTAAATTCGATCAATATCATTTTGTCCTCTCATCGTTAAAGAACTACCAGCATTGCCTTGAAAAGAATAGTAAACATCCAAATTGTCATTATTCCCACTAACTCTATCTAAATCATTACCAAGTGTACATAAACCATATAAATACATAGTACCAGCACCATAAAATGATTCAGAAAAATATATATTATTATAAAAACCAGATTCAACTATTAAAGAATAATGATATGGATTAGATGCACTACCATAAGTTGGACCATTTCTTAGAGCAGTTCCTCCAAAAATACCAGAAATCTTACGATTATTAGCAACTTCAATTCCTCTACCAATTTTTAAATTATGATAATTAGCAACTATTAAATTATAACCAATATAATATGAATTAGTTGTCAAAGAAGCACTACTATATGAACTACTATCAATGTATAGTTGTTCAATTCTACAATCAGAATTCAAAACAATACTAGAACGACTAATAGTAATACTACCACCATAATCAACACCATTATTAATACCAGTAACAGTAACAGGTTTAGAAACAGTAAGTCCAGAAATATTACCAGTTAAAACCATAATATTAGTATCTCTAGTAACCAAATAATAATAATTCTTAGATAAATCAACAATATTAACATTTCCTAATTCATCATAAAACTGAAGATATTTATAAACAGTACAAGGTCCTCTAGTACAACTACCACTAAGAATATTACCATCTTCATCATAATAACCATCTATGCTAGAACCATTTGATATTATTACCTGCTCAAAATTACCAGCAACTAACTCTCCTTCATCAAAAGGTGCAGTAGTAGTGATAGTAGGCTCAACTTCTTCTACAGAAGTAGCATAAGAATAATTTCCATTCGCAAAAGTTAACCGATAATAACTGACACCATCTTCTGCAACAGAAGAATCACTTTGTATCAAATATTGACAACCAAAAAAATTAGTACATCTTCTATTATTAATTTGATTACCATTTAAATTATAAATAGGTCTCCCAGTAGGATAATTAGTATAAGCTTGTTGAGTACGTAAAACATAATACTCAGAAACATCACCATAATCTACATTTACAATCGGCTCATACAATTCCATACCAGCACTATTAAGCCCTGAAAAACTATTACCATTAACAATTGTTGCTGGAATCCAAGAAGTTTTAAACTCTATAGAAATAAAACTACTAGCTGGAATACGAACCTGTCTAACATAATAACTATTATCCAAACTAACAACAGCCCCTTGATAATCAGTAACCCAACCATTAAAAGCAAGTCCATTAGGTCGATTTGCCCAAGGATTATCAATCAAATCAAAAGTAACATACCCATCAATAATAGGATAATATTTATAATAATAATAATCCGTATAACTCTCAGTTAAACTAACTGTTCCATAAATAGAATCATCACTATAATCACGACTATCATAATGAATATAAACCTTAGCTAAATTAGAAGTAGAATAAAGATTCTTATTATCTCTTGTAGGCAAACTTCCATCAGAAGAAGAAGCATAATTTAAACCCATGTAATAATTATAATCCTTATCTAAATCATTAACATAAATACTAGTACCCTCTGTACCAGAATCATGTAAATTAATTGCACCCACACTACGAATAGAGAAAGAAAAACTCTTAGAAGAAATAGGTACATCTACCTTTTTTCTCTCTTCATACTTTTTAATTATAAAATCATTATCAATATAATCCCAATAATAAACAATACCATAATTTTCATTTAAATTAGAAAGAATTGAATCATAAGAAATTTCTTCATCATTTAAATAAAATTTATTATCTTTATATACATAATAGTTATTTATTTTTAAATCAACTTTATCAGAATATAAAACCCCATCAACTATATTAGAAATAGATGAATTAGTAGAAAAATCCCCTAGTTGATAATTAAATTCACTTTTTACTTCTCCAAAAATAGTAAGATTAGTAATTTCTGAATAATCAAAAATTCCTAGTAAATTTATCTTATTATCTTTATTAGTAAAAAGATTAGTATCTATAGTAAAACCATCTATAAAAATATTTTTTAAAATAGATTTTTCATCAATAGTAGAATAATCTTTTCCAATTAAAATTGACAAGTAAGATAAATCATCATTATTCATAGAAGATGAAATATTAAAATCTCTTAATCCAATATTTTGAATAGTAGAATTTTCTATAATAGAAAACAAAGAATAATAAGATATCTTATCTATTACAGTAGAAGAAGTAATTTTAAAGTTTAATAATGAAAATCCATCTCCATTAAAATTACCCTTAAAATATCTCTCTTCCTCATCAATTATTTTACCAATAGGAGTTATTTCATGATTATTAAAATCAATATCTTTCCCTAAAATATAAAACTTATCTTGATAGTCTTTATAATGTTCCCCTTCTATTAAAGATTGAAAATAAATAAACTCAGAAGCATCATTTATTACATAAGGATTATCTTCTGTTCCATTACCAGAATGAAATGAAGTAGCAACACTTTCCCCATCCCATTTATCCTCTAATTCACCAAAGGAAATAACACCTGTAATAAAAGAATATAATCCAAAAGAAAAAACAGTTAAAAAAAGAGCAATGATAAAAAAAGTATAGATTTTTTTTTGCTTAACTAAACTTATCATAACTCTCACTTCCTAAACTAATACTTCCCTATTTGAACCATTCTTTCTATTTTTTCAAGTTCAAAAACATGTTTATTATCAAATTTATTAGATACTTTTTTCATAAAAGAAATTAATGTATTTACCTGTTTAAAAGCCTCTTTATCAGAACGACTTAATTGAGTAAATTCTTTGTTAGGATCAATCATAGCCTTATACTTTAAAATTTTATAAATACCATCAAACATCTCATCATCATTATATAAAACAGAATAAGTTAAAATTCTTAAAAAAACATAAATTGGCATATCATATATACGATTCCTAATAGACTGAGTTAAACCAACTTTATCTAAATCATAATCATAAATCTCTTTAAAAGGAGGTCTCTCAATCTCATCATTTAATAATTCAGTACTACCAGTTAATAATAAGAAACATAACTTATATACATATCTATATCTTTCTAACCATTTCTTATTCATTCTAGCTTTAGCAATACTATTATTCTTGCATTTAAGAATAGATACAACAAAATCTATAGTCTCTTTTTCACGAAGATTCTTATTCTTCTTCTTCATCGGAGTATAAGAAAATTGATAATCATCATAATTTTCTACCAACTCTTCCCTTTCTTTTTGAAGAACTTCCCTTGAATGAATTTTATCAAGCTCTTCCATTTCATCAATAGAAATAGTTACCGTAAGACCAGACGAAGGTTCCTCAAATCTCTTTTTAGGATTTTTAAAAATATCATCAGGTAAACGATTTGAATTAGTAGGAACAGAATCTTCTAACAATTCAATAGTAGAATCATTTCTTAAAGAAGATTGTATGTTTTTTGTCTTTGAATCATTTTTATTTTCATTTTTCTCAATAGACACATTATCATTAGAAATACTTTGAGTAGTTTTTAAATCTTGTTTAATATTAAATCCTTTTTTTTGTAAAACTGGCTCTTTATTATTACTATCACCAATAATAAACTTTTTAATAATATTATCAAAATTAACTAAAGCTAAAAAAATAAATATTATCAAAAAAATTGCAATACATTTTAAAATAAAACTAGGTGAAACAACAAACGATACTCGTCCAATAATCTGGTCTTTTGAGATAGCTTCATCACTTGCATTATTAACATCACCTTTTGTAATGTAACGAGCACCATCAAGTTTTATTAGACGATGCGTAATAATATCTCCATCCTTATTTTTAAAAGTAACAACATCATTCACTTTAACATCTTTAGTAATTTTAACAAAAATAATATCATCAACTTCTATTGTCCCAGACATTGAACCAGTCGCAACAACAAAGTACGAATATCCAAAAACATTTACATAATCTTTTTTCATTATATCAGTAACAACAAAGGTATAAATGCATAATAAAACTAACATTACTAAAAAAGCAGTAGCAGAAAATTTAAAAATATTCTTAGCTTTTTTCACCTAAGTCACCACCAATCTATCCTCAATATACATTATATCATAGAAAAAAAAACTATAAAAGTTTTTATAGTAAATATTTTATAAAAATAGTATACCCATTTTTTTAAGATTCTTCCTCATTTTTTAAAATATCTTTCATTCTACATAAAATGTAAATATTTGAAAAAGAAGTATTACTATTTTCAACATTTTGAATCAAATTTATAAATCTTAAACTCTCTAAAGTAGAATCAATAGTCTCAGGTTGAATAGATTCATTTGTTACATTTAAATTTAATAAACGATATTTAGAAGCAATTACATCTACTAAATCATAATCAGTAAATACATTAATTTCTCTAAGAATACTATTATTTGGATTATACAAAAATCTAAAAAATTCATCTATAACTTTTGGAAATGACTCATCAATAAAATCTTCTCTATTCAAAAAACATTTTTCTAAAAAAGGAAATGATTTTAAAGATATCATAAATAAATCATAAATACTTGCTGAATTATTAATAGAAGACAAATAATAAGTAATCTCTATATCATTAAATTCAGAATATAATTGATTTAATTTCTTTACTTGATCATTCATTTTTAACATACATTCTTTCATCTTATTAGAATTTTTATGAGAAAACAAACCAATTCCACAAGCCTTTAAATAATCTTTATAAATAGAAAGTCTAGTTTTTTCTTCTTTTTCTATTTCTTTTTTCTTAGAAAGAAATTCATTCTTTACACTATCCTTATTTTTATATCTTTCAATTAAATCTTTAATTATAAATTCATATCGATAATACTTTTTTAACTCGTTCAAAGTCAAATAAAAATCCATAATAGAATCATTAAAATTTTTCTTTTTTAACTCATCTAAATCACTATACTTAGTAGTAGTAAAAAGATTATAATTTTTCTCACGAATAGGAGAACTATCCATATAATCTTCAATTTTCTTTTTAGAATCTAAAAACAATTTAGTATTATAATACTCATCCATCGCAATACGTTGTCCCACTTCTCCCCGATAAGATACATATTTTGAAACAACATCAGAAGAATTAACAGAATATTTCTCATATAACTCCTTCTTATATAAAGAAACAAATTGATCTAACTTCTTTTGATACTTAGAAATTATATCAATTAAATTCATTTTTAATTGCATTTTTAAATCTGGACAAGTAAAAAATATTTTTTCAAAAACTCTTTTAAAAGTTTCTTGATCTGCATTACTAAAAAAAGATCTCATATATTCTTCAGTAAACATAGTATACTTAAAATCTTCAATAGAAAGAGAAATACCATACTGATGAAATAAATCTATAAACTTAGATAGTGCTAAATTTAAATCATCCAAAGAAGTATCATCTTGAATAGATGATAAAACAAAAGAAATATTAAGTTTAAAAGAACTAGAAATATCTAAGTCGAGTTTAACTAAATTAATATAAGCATCAATCTTATCAAGTTCTTTTTCATATTCTAAACTACGATCTCTAGGCATTAATTGTGAAAAGCGATTTTTCATTTCATCCTTAATAACTTCTAAAGAATGATTATAATCAACAATCTTTTTCTCTATATAATTATTTCTTTCTAAAGATGCATTCAAATGAAACTTTTCTTTTAAACGTTTCGTACCTTCATGAGTTTCTAAAACAAAATTATCAACATAAGTTTTATCGTTTTCCATTAAACTATAAAAATCATCAATTTGAGACATTAGAAGAATCCCCCCCATCTGATATAACAATGATATTTTCCTTCAAATATTGAATATGTTCAACAATTTTATCATATAAATCTAATAATTCTTTATCCCCTAATTCTTTTATAAAATTGAAATCTTTTTCCATAGTAACACCTCATAGAATAAAAAGCCTCCTAAAAAAGAAGGCTTTCATAATTATAATCAATACAAATCTTAAGAAGCACTTGAATCAATACTAAATTGTAAATTATAAGTTAAAGCACTTCCTGATGCATGGTCTTCACAATCAACGTCTTGACCTTCAATCCACATATAAATACGAACTTTAGTAACTCCTTCAGCAACATCAAATGCATTAATATATGCAGTAGTAGGAATACCACCCGCTACACTTCCAACAGTAGTAATATCCCCAAAATAATTAGAATCTTCGCTATCTAAAGCAACTTTAGTAGCCTCAGCAATAGGTGCTTTAACCCCTTTATAAGCAAGTTTAGATCCACCAGTTTGTCCAACTGTTATATCGTAAACACTTTGCGCATTAGCAACACCTGATGCAGTATGAACATCATAATTTGGTTCCCATACTAATTTAGAAATTTCACCTTTTAAAGCTTGAGCATCTGCAGGAGTTAATCCATATGCAACACTACCCTCTTTAATAAATGCAACACGAGCAGCATTTTGAATACCTTTATCCGTTCCACTAGCAACAACTGAAGAATTAGATGTTAAATAAACTGTCTGAGCCTGTGAAGATTGGAAAAACAAATCAAATGCTACAAAGTCTCCAGAAGTACCATTAGCTTCAGTTGATTTTTCAGCAACTAAGATATTATTACCAGTTGTAAGATCAGTCTCAACTGTACCACGATACATATCCATATAACCAGTACTACTATCAACAGTACCTACTGTTGATACTGGAACCATTGTATTTGTTCCTTTTGGAAGTTGATTTTTTACTCCAGTCCAATTTGCTGTAGTAATATCATTGTTGGTTACAATTGATTTCCAAGATGTAGCATCTGTAGATATCTGTAAACCTTTAGATGTTGAAACATTAACATCAATACTTTCAACAGTAACTGTTCTATTAGCAGTAAACCATGCATATGTTGATGCAGTAAGCACAAGTGCTAAGAACAAAATCATAATGAAAGCTAAAAATACTTTTCTTCTTCTTTTTCTATTTTTTCTTGCTTCTTTCTTTGTCATATTATTTTACTCCTTTATCTTTAATTTTTTATTATTATCGACATGTTCTTCGGTAATATCCATGTGCAACTTAATTTCCCCTCCAAGTAAATCATTTTTACATTCAGGGTCATCTCCTTCAATCCAAACAACAACAGTAAATTTGTCTTTAGATTTAGGTTTAAAGTTTGTTCTTTGTTCCAAAACAGCCATAGAATTTGAAACAAACGCTTTCGTACCAGCTTCAGCCCCACCAGTTACTCTACTTTTCTTTGCGTAAACTACTCTTTCTCCATTCTTTATTATCATAATTCTTATTGCTTCATCTACATTTAAAATAGTATCATCAATATCAATTTCATACCAATAATGAACATCTTCATTCCCAGAATTAATAACATAAAAAGTATAAGCAATATAATTATCTCCATTATGGGAACCATCTTTTACAGAATCAATATTTTCTGGCAACCAATTAATAGAAATATTATCCATATAGTCAATAGTATCTGCTCTTAATTCTCTTGTCCTACCAGATATTTTACCATCCTCAGTTAGATATACGCTTTTTCTATTTGACAAATTTTTGTCAAGAGTAACAGTAAACCTACCACCTTGATAAACAATATATAAAACCAAATAAACAATTGATATTACAATGAGTAATAATAGAAATGTGATTTTAATAAACTTTTTATATAAATCCCATTTATAAATTTTTTGTGCTTTTACTTCAACTTCATTTTTCATTCAATCACCACTTGATTCTATACTTATCCGTACACTATGCCACCTTTCCTACTATGTCTACAATAATTATATCCATATTAAATAATTAAATCAATACGAAAAAAACTTTTTTTACAAAACCTTACACATTATTTACTATTAGAATTATAAAAAAAATAAAAATTATACCTAAAACAAAGAAAAAAGACACAAAATAAAAAAAATATGTTATAATCAATATGTAATGCCTTAGTGGCGGAATTGGTAGACGCGCTGGACTCAAAATCCAGTGTTAGCAATAACGTGCCGGTTCGAGTCCGGCCTGAGGCACCATTTAAAAATCTGTCCAGACTTTTAAAGTTTTGGACTTAATATAGAAAATATCAATTTCTAAAAGAAGTTGGTATTTTTTTGTTAATTAAAGAAAGGACAGGTTAAATGATTAATATTGTAAAGAAAAAAATAGAGTTTGATGATGAATTAAAAAAGAAAATAGAGTTTATATGTGGATTTTGTAATACTACACCAACAATAATAAATGGTAATATAAGAAAGATTGATAGAACTAATCTATCATACATTGAACCACATAGAATAATTATTAAAGGAATAACATTTTTAGCCTTTAATTACTCAAAAACTATATATGTAGATAATTTATCAAACAAACTTGAAATAAACGAATTAGAGTCATTTATAAAGCAATTAACTTAAAATATTTATATACCAACTTCTTAAAGATACTACTTATTCCCTAAACAGGGAATTGATAAAAATGGTAATATGAGAGATTATACTGATTTACTTCATTTAATAATATTGAATAATCTAGAGAATACTAATGCAGAATTAATCAGAATGAATAAAACAGCTAGAAATCAAATGGAAGCATTAAAAAATAATAAAAATCTTAAAGAATTAGAAGTATTACAACAACAAGTTAATCAAAATAACAAATATTTAATTGAAAATAAATAAATTCTGTAAAAAAATTAAAAATATGTGCTATAATAATTGACTAACAAAGGGAGGTTTGTACTTTATGAAATATAGAAGTATTAGTTTGAATGGTAATAAAGGCTGGCATTATAGTTTAGTAAAATATAATGATAAATATAAAGATTATTTGGTAGATTTAAGAAATATGAACAAAAACCTTGCAGATTCAGTTGAACAATGTCCAAAAATTTATAGTGAATTAAGTGAACATCAAAGTTATATGATTTTTCAAGGTAAATGTAGATGTGTAGGTGCAATTAATATTGGAACATCTACTGATGAAAGAAATCTAGAAATTGAAGTACAACTAAATGAAAAATATTTTAGTTCACAACAAGAAATTGTTGAAGTTGTAGAGCAACTTGTTGAATCTTTAAAATTGTATTTCTTTGATAAAGAAAATATTGAAATTAATTTAATTAACAATATTGATTTATCTAAAATAAATTCTTTTAAATATCATAAAAGAGTTTATGATAAAAATTTAACAACCTATACTTGTACAAATAAAAGAAATAATTCATTAATTCCTAAATTAGTTGAAGAAGTAAGTAGAACAGAAAAATCTTTAACAGATTGGGGACAATCTTGGTGGCAAAGTATTGGTAGTCATGAATTATACTATGATTTCGATTTAGAATTAATGAGTGAAATTGATAAAGGTACTATTACTTTACCAGAATTATTTAGTAAAGTTGAAACATTATTGTGGACAAAAATTAACTCTGCAAAATCATCTAGAAGTATAAGTTTTTCAAGAAATGGAAATATAAAATTTTCAAAGAATTCTCATGATTGGGAAAATGGAATAGATTATGAATTTGCATACAATATCTTAAGCAATAGTTTTAGTTTAAAAAGTAAAAGTCATAAGGATTCAAAAAAACAAAGTTTAGATATTGATGAAAACTCATATTTTACAAATATTAAAACAGAGCAATTAAATATATTACATTTTAAAGAAGGTAAAAGAAAAAGAATTAATTATACTACTCCTGTAGTAGATAATTCATCAATAGCTATAGAACTTTGGACAGATGAACAAGATGAAATTAAAAATTGTTATGTAGATTTTAGAACTCATAAAAATAATGGCAAGATTAATGGTTTATATGCTTTAAGAATAACACCGCAACGATACTATGATAAAATTTCAATAAGATTTATTAGTCGCAAAGGAAATAGATATAGAGATTTTTCAGAAGCAATTTCAAAAAATGAAGAGGAATTATTTTCTACAATAGTTGATGGAAAACTTACAATTGAATTAATAGATGAATTGATAAGAAAAGTTATTCCAATTGTTAATAATAAAGCCAATATTTATAAAAAACAATCTATTTCAACAATGAATGAAACAATAATTTCAAATCTTATGGATTCTGAAACGCAAGCAATTAATTTTGTAAAACAAATTAAAGGTGAAATACCACTACCTCATTTACAGGAGAATTTAGAAAAATTTATTATTGAACACGATAAAAGTAAAAAAGATGATAAAAAAAGAGTTCTAAAATAAGTAAATTTAAGGTAGAATATTATTATAAATTGATATAAAACTATGAAATATCTAGTTTGTGAGTAAAAGTTTGAAATAACTTAACCACTCACACCATTTAAAAATCTGTCCAGACTTTTAAAGTTTTGGACTTAATATAGAAAGTATCAATTTCTAAAAGAAGTTGGTATTTTTTTGTTAATTAAAGAAAGGACAGATTTAAATGATTAATATTGTAAAGAAAGAATTAGAGTTTGATGATGAATTAGAACGATAAAAAATGTTATGATTTCATTGATTATATTTAGAACAAAAGGAAATAAAAGCAAAATAAAGGAGTATAGTATGTCTTGATTTTTTATTGAGAAAACACTACAATAATAATCGACTTTTTGAGAGGGGAAAAATATAATGAAAGATTATTCATTAAATTATAATGATTCTAAAAAATTTATATTATCTTATAAAATAGAAAATGGAAAAATTGTTGCAAAATTAGCAAGTGGGGAATTATACATAGTTCCATATTCAGAAGAAAATGAAAATAAAATAATATCTAGAATGGAAGAACAAGCTAGAAATGCACAACCAAAACCACTTAAATCAAGTGATAAAATATTAGCAATAAGCCACCCATTATTATTACCAATTGCTATTATGAATTTAATAAATAATGATGGATGGTTTTATTGTATGATTCTTGCAATTATTGCTGGAGGAGCAATTTATTATCCAGCAAAAGCGATAACAAATGCAATTAAGAAAAGAGATATTAAAAAACTAAACTATTTTTTAGATAATAAAAAAAAATTAAATGAAAGTATTGAAAAAAGTGAAAACATGATATTGAGTGTTAGTAAAAAAGCAGTTAAAGAAATAGAACTACAAAGAAGTAAAAATAAACAACCATTTAATATTAATAACATTGATAAATATTCATTAAGTGATTTAAAGGCATTAAAAGAGAATATCGAAAGAATTTCAACATTTGGATTTAATGAAGAAGAACCTATTTCAGAAGATACAAAAGAAGAAAAAGGTCCAGTATTAAAAAAGACATAAAATTATTGCTACTTTTTCTATTCTTTGGTAAAATGTTATTATAAATTGATATAAAACTATGAAATATCTAGTTTGTGAGTAAAAGTTTGAAATAACTTAACCACTCCCACTATTAGAAATTATATTCAAACTTATAAAGTATCAAATAATAAATAGACAATCAATTCTAATTTAGGATTGATTTTTTTTACAAGAAAATTATTGAAAAAGATAATATTACTTATAATGATAAATGTTATTAAGCTGAAATTGACAAATTATAATAAATTGATAAAATAATAAACCAAAAGGAGAAGAATATGCAAAATAAAGAATTATTAAATAGGATTCAAAAAGAAAATCTTGAAAAGAGTATTGAAAATTTTAGAAATAAATCACTAGAAGAAAGAGTTAAATACATCAACGAATTAATTATGATGAATGATGATAATTATAGAAGATGGTTTTATCTTCTTAAACAAATATCTACTAAAACTATTCAGATTAACAAACTGAAAGAATTTTATGAAAGTTTGGATAATATTGTAAAGAAAGAATTTCAAACTGAATTATATGAAATAATAAATAATTGTGAATGGGATTGGAAATGGGATGATAATATTGATGATTCTGATAAACTACTCAAACCATTATATAATCTAGATACAATTGATTCTAATTTAGAAAAAATAAAAATAAAAGCATTTCAAAAAAACATACATAATAATTATGAATATCACGAAAAACTATTAAATTTACTTATTAATAGATGTTCAGAAATAATAATAAAAGATTTTAAAAAATCAATCGAAGATTATATTTTATTAATGAAAATTAATCTAAGTAATAGTACTAAAAAGAAACTTTTCTCATTACCTGCTCACATGAGAATGTATGCTTTTATGGAAATGTATAATACCGCTAAATCATGGAACTTTGAAGATTGGTACTTAAGAGATAATTACGATAATAGACAAAGGATAAGAAAAAGAAAAAAACAACAAGTAAATAATCAAATACAAAATCCAAAAGGCTATATTAAAAAAAAATATTCTTTAATAAAACCTAGATATAATAATAAATAATATAAAAAATGGAGAAAATATTATTTCTAATTTAAGAAACTTAGACTATGGGACAATAAGAATAGGTGCATCAACAACAATATGTAGATATATATTAATGCCCTACTTAGAAAAATTTCATCAAAAATACCCAAATATAGATATCCAAATAAACAATAATACATCAAATAATTTAATTAAAGAGTTAAGAAATGGTAATTTAGATATATTAATATTATTCACACCAACAGAAGATCATAAAGACTTAAAATTAACAACAATCACTAAAGTACAAGATATCTTTGTAGGAAATAAAAAATATTATGATTTAGCAAATAACGATATAAATAAATTAGTAAATCTTTCAGTAATTTTTCCAAACTCTTCCTCAAGTAGTAGAAAACATCTAAATAAATATATTAAAGATAATGAAATAAAAATAAAACCAAAATTAGAAGCAGGA
>CAMOWA010000009.1 GCA_946628005.1 uncultured Caryophanales bacterium | reverse complement strand
AAAAACTATAAAATAAGTTGTAAAAATATCAAAAAAAAGATATAATAAAACTTAGAATAGGAAAGTGCTGGGGTGATTCTAGTGATTGTAAGATTGATCAAAAAAAAGAAAATTTACAATTTTATTTTACCCACTAAAATAAGTGGAAACTATTGGATAACCGACATTGATTATTTTGGGAATGCTAGAAACCTTATAAATGTTGAAGAATACCAAGGCCAATGGAAAATAAAAAGCGACTTTGAAACAAAAATAATGGCCGGAGATAGAGAAGTAGAATCAGCAATATTAAAAGATTATAGTTTATACTTTTTAAAAATAAATACAGATAATGAATTTGTAATTTTGTATTGCTCTCCTTCTATAGAAAAAGAAATTCTTAAATTGAAAGTAGAAAATAAAAAAGAAATATTAATTGGAACTGATAATAGAGCCGAAATATATTATAACTATCCACTTATATCTCGCCAGCAAGCTAGACTAATATATAATAATGGAACATGGGTAATTCAGGATTTAAATAGTAAATATGGAACATATGTCAACAACGTTGCTGTTACAGCTAAACAACTAGAATATGGCGATATTATTTTTACAATGGGATTAAAAATTATTGTAATGAAAGACACACTAGTTTTAAATAATATTCCAACATATCTTAGAATAGATGGCGGTTCTTTTCAAACAGTTGCAAGCGTTGTTCAAAAACAAACCGAATTTGACAATCCCGATGAAGAAAATATTGAGTTTTATAAAGAAGACGATTATTTTTATAGAGCACCACGTTTTAAAACAGGAATAGAAGAAGCTATAATTACAATTGAGCCTCCACCAGGGGCAGAGGAAGAAGATAAAACACCTTTAATATATACGATAGGACCAATGTTAACAATGGCAATGATGTCAATGTCTACTGGACTTACATCACTTAATGGAGTATTAAATGGAACGATGGATATAAGTGCAGCTCTTCCAACTTTGATTATGTCTGGAACCATGCTGGCAACTATGATATTATGGCCAAGCATGCAACGCAGATATCAGAAAAAACAAAGAAAGAAAAATGAAGCTTTGCGCACAACTAAATATAGAGAATATTTAGCAGAAAAAAAAGAAAAAATTCAATCTGAGATGAATATTCAACGACAAATATTAATTGATAATTATTTACCATTATCTCAGATTAAAGAAATAATTTATCAAAAGAAAAGAAATTTATGGGAGCGTGAAATTGATCAAGAAGATTTCCTAAATTTACGTCTTGGAGTTGGAACAGCTGAATTAAAAGGAAAAATTAGTATTCCAGAAGAACATTTTTCTTTGAAAGACGATGAATTATTAAAAGAAGTGTATGCAATCGGAGCAACTTCAAGAGTATTAGAAAATGTACCAGTAGCATTAAATTTTGTTCAAAAAAATATAGTTGCAATTATAGGAACTGCAGAAAACAAAAAACAAATAATTGAAGGATTGATGCTACAAGCTCTTGCATACCATAGTTATGAAGATTTAAAAATTATTGTTTTAACAAACGAACAAAATGAAGAAAATTGGAATTATATAAAAACAGCTCCCCATAATTGGAGTAATGATCATTCTATTAGATATTTTGCAACAAATCTAGATGAAGCCAAGATCATATCTTTAGAATTGGAAAAAGAAATTCAATCTAGAAAATATAAAGATAATAATGGGAAAATGGAATTAAGTGGAGTAGACTATCATAAATATAAACCATATTACTTAATAATTACGGATGATTATAAATCATTACGTGATATTGAGATGCTAAAAGATGTATGCGAAATGCCAATTAATTATGGATTTAGTTTAATAGTAATAAGTCCAAGACTTGTAAATATTCCAAATGAATGTAAGACATTTATAAGTATTGGAGACAGAAAATCCGGAGTATTTGAAAATGAACTAGTTTCAAATAAACAAAAGGAATTCATCGCTGATTTTGATGCAACTTTAAATATGCAAGAGTGCTGTAAAATATTAGCAAATATTCCAATAGATATAGCTAAAGAAAATAGAAGCCTACCATCTTGTGTATCATTTTTGGAAAT
This sequence comes from uncultured Caryophanales bacterium, assembly GCA_946628005.1. Taxonomy (GTDB): domain Bacteria; phylum Bacillota_I; class Bacilli_A; order RF39; family UBA660; genus UBA3789. Next base: position 48,050 of record CAMOWA010000009.1, on the reverse strand, counting down.
GTACAATGTTGGAATGGTTGAGCAATTAAATATCTTAAATAGATGGAAAACAAATGATCCAACAAAATCATTACAAACCCCCGTTGGAATTGATAAATCAAGAGAATTATTTAAATTGGATTTACATGAAAAAGCACATGGACCACACGGCCTTATTGCTGGAATGACTGGTTCTGGTAAATCAGAATTTATAATTAGTTATATTTTATCAATGGCCTTAAACTATCATCCATATGAAGTATCATTTATACTAATTGACTATAAAGGTGGAGGATTAACTGGAGCATTTGAAAACAGAGAGACTGGAGTAAAACTACCTCACTTAGCAGGAACAATTACAAACTTAGATACAGTTGAAATGAATCGCTCTTTAGCATCAATTCAGTCAGAATTAAGAAAAAGACAAAGAATGTTTAATGAAGCAAGAGATAAATTAGATGAAAGTACAATAGATATATATAAATATCAAAGCCTGTACAGAAGAGGCCTAGTTGAAAAACCAATTTCTCATTTATTTATCATATCTGATGAGTTTGCGGAATTAAAAGACCAAAGACCAGAATTTATGGATCAACTAATATCAACCGCTCGTATAGGACGTTCCCTTGGAGTGCATCTTATTTTAGCAACTCAAAAGCCAAGTGGTGTAGTAAATGACCAAATATGGTCTAACTCCAAATTTCGCATTTGTTTAAGAGTACAAGATAAATCTGATAGTATGGATATGATAAAGTGCCCAGATGCCGCAGAGTTGAAAACAACAGGACGATTTTACTTACAAGTAGGATATAACGAATTATTTGCAATGGGGCAAGCTGCATGGGCAGGTGCTCAATATTATCCTACTGAAAAAAGAAAAAAGAAAGTTGATCAAACAATTAGTATAATAGATAATGTTGGATCAATAATAAAATCTTTAGATACAAAGCAAAACGATGTAATAGTGCCATCTAAAGGAGAAGAGATTACAAATATAATTAGATATATAGTAGAACAAGCCAAAAAAGAAAACATATCTATTGATCAACTATGGCTTGATAGAATACCAGATATCATCTATATTGATAAATTAAAGCAAAAATATCACTACAAAACACAAAAAAATGTAATAAATCCAATTATTGGAGAATATGACGATCCAGATAATCAAAGACAATATATTTTAACTCTTCCTTTATCGGCTGAAGGTAATACAATTGTATTTGGTTCGGCCGGAAACGGAAAAGAATTAATGCTTTCTAGTATAATATATTCATGTATAACTACTCATGATTCTAGAGAAATAAATTTTTATATTATGGATTTTGGTGCAGAAACATTAACCATGTTTAGAAAAGCTCCACATGTAGGAGAAGTAATATTATCATCAGATGCTGAAAAAATTGCTAATTTATTTAAAATGTTAACTACTATGATAGAAGAAAGAAAAAAAGTGTTTATAGACTATAATGGTTCATATGACTTTTACATTCATCACGGAGGAAAACAAATTCCATTAATTGTAGTAGTTATTAATAATATAGAAGCCTTCTTAGAAACATACAATGACTATGAAGAAATTATTGGTCAAATGACTAGAGATTCTTTAAAATATGGAATAATATTTATATTTTCAACAAATGGCCCTAATACAGTAAGATACCGATTAAGACAAAATTTCAAACAAAATGTTTGCCTACAATTTAATGACCCAATGGATTATTCATCCGTAATCCCTGGTGTAAGAAAAAAAGAGCCATCTAAAGTATACGGAAGAGGATTAATATTATTAGATAATGTTTATGAATTTCAAACAGCATATGCTTATACAGAAGAAAAAATGAGTGATTATATTAGGATAATTTCTAAAAAATTAAATAATATTTGTGATTTTAAAGCTCAAAAAATACCAATCTTGCCAGATATTGTAAATAGAGAATTTGTAAGTAATTATTTAGGTACAATAACATCAATTCCATTCGGAGTAGAAAAAGAAACATTAGATGTAGCAAAAGTAAACTTTAGAGATAAATATATGTATTGTATTACAGGAGATGACATATCATCTGAACCAAACTTTATAAGAGGTATGATTCATAACTTCATTCAAATTGAAAATGCAGAATGTATTGTATTTGATTCTAATAGTTTATTAAATGAATTTTCTGAAGAAAAAATAACATACAGTAATGATACATGTTATGATTCAATTGATAAATTAAATAGTGTATTTATAGAAAACAATCCTGAAAAAACATATATCTGTTTTTGTCTTAATATAAACTCTATGTTAAATAAATTAAGTACAATAGAAAAAGAAAAATTTACAACATTAATAAACGACTCAAAGAAAAATGGAAATATAAGATTTATAATTGCAGATACAATTGATGCTATTAAGAGTATTAATTTTGAGCCTTGGTTTAAAGGCAATGTCGATTTATCAGAAGGTATTTGGATAGGAAATGGTATAGGAAATCAGTTTACATTAAAAGTTACAACAAATGCTAGAATATTAAGAGCAGAAGTTGCTCCTGGCTTTGGATATATAATTAATAAAGGAAAAGCTGCCCTAATAAAGCTAATGGCAGATGAATAGGAGTAATTATGAATAAGAATAAAATACTAATTGAATTAGAAATACCATTAATTGAAAAAAAATATGATTTATTTATACCTATTAATAAAAAAGTAGGAACAATAAAAAGGCTTCTCGAAGAAGCCTTAACAGAATTATCTGATAATGCTTATATTATAAAAGAAGATTCAAATCTTTATAGTAAGGATAATGGTACAATATATGATGTTAATCAAACAGTGAGAGAAACAGACTTAAAAAATGGATCACGAATCATATTATTATAGGAGGATATATGTCAGATTATAATAAATTTGTAACCGCGATAAACAAAGTTTTTGACTACGTTAATAAAATGAAAGCAGGATGGAATGATCAAGATAACTTAAATTATATTGAGAGCATAGAAGAGTATAAAAGTGTAGTAGTAGCAAATGCTAATATTTTTAAAACACCTCAAAATCATGATAATAATAAGTCTAATAACTTGGAGGTTTTAGGAAATGATTGATAAACTGAAATATGATGAAATAACAGCAATTGCTAGCGATTTACACCAACAAGCCCAAATAATAGAAAACTTAATAAAAAATAGAAATATAAATGAATTAACAGACTTTGCAGCAACTATAGAAGGTTATTGTAAATTTCTAAATAATACAGTAGAATTATATAAAGATGCAGATAAAGCATTAGAGGAATTAAAAAATAATCTTTAAAAAAGCTTTCTAATCAAGAAAGCTTTTTATTATATTGAAATAACTTCACTTTAGGAAAATAGTATTTTAATATATCATAAAATTTAACTCCATTTTTTGCCATTTCATTAGAACCAAATAAACTAAGTCCATAAAAATGACCATTTCCAACATTTATAATTCTTAAAAAATCATTATAAAATAATAAGTAATACTTAGAAGAACAAAAGTATAGTTTATTTTCTATTTCCTCCAAGGTGAATAGATGATTATCAATAGAAATAAACTGCCTATTATCTTTTTTTATTATTCTAAATGTTGTATTTTTACTAAAGGAAATATTAAATATATTTTCTAACTGTTTATATGTATAATCTTTATAGGTGATAAGATTAGGAGATAGTAAATCCCAAATACTATCAACGCTTGATAAGTATTTGTAATGTTTATTTGATAGAGTTTTTCCATAGTTAGAAAAATGTAAAAATGGAAGAATATAATTGTTTTCATATGCTAAATAAATACAATTAATATTTGTAATTATAGAATTGATTTTTAATAAATAATTATCGTAATTTGGAATTTCATCTTTATAAAAAGACAAATAATTAAAGCGTACAAAATAATCATTTTCATCTATATAATTATTATCTTTCATAGATTTATAGGCATAAGTATTATATAAAACTCCAATTGATTTTAATACTTCATCTTCTAAATCATACGTATAAAAGGAACATAATACGTTTTGCAAATACTCTCTGAGACTCATCTCACAAATTGCTCCATTTTTAAGCTTAATGTTAATCATAAAAGAATCACAATCATAGTCAGAAGACAAGGAAAAAGTATTATAATCAATATTTTTCAAATTTAAACTTTTAACTACAACTCCATCAACAACCAAATATATATGATTTCCTCGGTATGGAATATTATTATTCTTAATAAAATTTTTTACTCTTCTAGCTAGATCAATATCATTGTTAATAGAAAACTCATTAGCATACTCATATTTCATATTTAAGTATAAAAAAAGACTACCATTTTTAATATCATAATTGTAAAACACAATAATCACCTAAAAATAGTATGTCTATAATTAAATCTTTTATACTAATATTCGAAAAATTTCATTCGCTTATCAATATTACAATCTAATCCTGTACAATAACTAGTATTTAAAAAAACTTGATCTAAGTCAATTTCCTTTCCATCTAAAAAATCAAAACTAGCACATATAAAAACTTTTGCTTGTTTAACAGCTTTTAAATAAATATCCACAAAAGAATCATGACTAATCATATTATAGTCAACAGGATTTCTCCATAACGAATGATTACTATTCAAAAAATTATGTTTATCTTCTAATGGATAATGATAACTAATTGCTTCAAAACGATAGCATCTCTTAGGAGTAAAAGTATCAACTAATTTATAAATATTTTTTTTGACTCCATAAGGATCTCTACGAAATAATAATAAGGCTTTTCTCATTTGTTTTAAAGATTTAAAATAGATTTTATGCATACCAGAAATTTGGAAAGTATCAAAAAAAACAGAATCAATAATAGAATTTAAATCATCAGAAAACTTTCTACAATTGAAACAAAAAGAGTCAAAGTTATAGTGATATGGATTAACATTTTCTCTTCTTGCAATCATATCCATATCTAAAAAAGATTCCATAAAGGCATGAACATTATTGTATTTATAAGTATTTCTTTCATTTTTATGAAAAACACCTGTTTTATAAAAAATATACGGATGAGCATTTGAATCTAATACATAATGACAAATAAATCCTACCAAAAAAGAATAGGTATCTATATCATCTATATGATTAGTTGATATGATATTTAAAAGATTTATAAAAAAATCTTTTGTTTTCTGTGTATGAAATGTATCATGAAATTTTCTTATTTTTTTACCCGGAAAAAAAGAAAAAAGATTATAAAACATTAAGCTATCAACGCTCTGTCCAAACATTCTACATCTATCTGCATCAAGTTTTGTTCTTATTTTATCTGGCAATATATCTAATACATCTTTTACGAAATAAGAGTGAACAATTGTTGATGGCATACTCTTCCCCTCCTAAAAATAACAATTAAATATATTTTAACACCGAATATAGTTGTTGTAAATTATACTATATAATAAAAAGTTTTAAAGTTATTTAACGAAGAATATGCTATAATATATGTTAGGTGAGAATATGATAGAAAAGAACTTTAAGAACTTAAATGAACAATTAGAGATATTAAAACATAAAGGGATGATTATAAGAGACGATAATTACACAAAAAAGGTGTTATTACGTGAAAATTATTTCTTTTTAAATGGATATCGTCATTTGTTTTTAAAATCAGATGAAGATAGACACTTTAAGGAAGGAACAACATTTGAAGAAATGTATAGTCTATTCTTATTTGATCGTTCATTTAGAAATGTTATATTTAAATATTTATTAGTTATTGAAAATAATTTAAAATCTATTATATCATATCAATTATCTAAAAAATATGGATACAGAGAAAGAGATTATCTTAAGGAAAAGAATTTTACCCAAAGACCAGACAAACAGTCTCAATTAAATGACTTATTAAAGAAAATGAAAAGACAAATACGAGTAAATGGCTCTCAACACTCTGCAACTTTACATTATGTATCTAATTATGGATATATTCCACTATGGATTTTAGTAAAAGTACTATCATTCGGTATAGTAAGTGAAATGTTCCAAATATTAAAAGATGAAGATAAAAAAGATATTGCGAAAATCTATGAGTTAGATGCAGAAACATTAACAGTATATTTACCGATTTTAGCAAATTATCGAAATTTATGTGCCCATGAAGATATTTTATATGAAAATAAAACCCAAAAATGTATTGAAGATACGGTATATCATCAATTATTAAAAATAGAAAAAAAAGATGATGAATATATTCAAGGAAAAAATGATTTATTTGCCTTAATAATTATTATGAAACAGATTCTTTCTTATGAAGAATTTAAAAATATGACATTAGAATTAGATAATGTTATAGAAACATTAAATTATAATTTATATACAATAAAAATAGATAAGGTTTTAGAAAGAATGGGATTTCCAAAAAATTGGAAGGATTTAGCCAACATAGAAAGAGAGAGTATTGATAATGAATAAGCAAAAAAGAAAAGAAATGATATTAATCATCTCTTCTTTCTTTATAGGTGGAATGGTAATGTACTATATAAGCTATTTTCCATTTCTTAGAAAAGATATAACGTATAACTATCATAATAAAAACAATACAAAAGTATATGAAAAAAGCTCTTTAAAAGAAGCCATTGATAAAGTATATAACTCTGTTGTTCTAATAGAAAATGTAGATGAAACATCATCTAATTCAACAGGAGCCGGATTTATATATAAAGTAGACAATAAAGAGGCATATATATTAACAAATGAACATGTTATTACAAATGAAAAAGAAGTAAAAGTAACTTTTTCAAATAATGAAAATGAAATTGCTAAAGTCATAGGTAAAGATGAATACTTAGATTTAGCTGTTTTAAAAATTAATAAAAGTAAAGTTCTTTTAGCGGCAACATTTGGAAAGAGTGAAGAATCAAATGTTGGAGATACAATCATAACAATAGGTTCTCCAATAGGCTATGAATATAGAGGTACAGTAACATCTGGCATAATCTCAGGAAAAAACAGATTAGTATCTACTTCTTTATCAACAACAAAAGAAGATTATATTATGGATGCTATACAGATAGATGCTCCAATTAATCCTGGAAATAGTGGAGGACCTCTTGTAAATATAAATGGAGAAGTAATTGGAATATGTACAATGAAATTAGTTGATAGTAATATTGAAGGGATGGGTTTTGCAACTCCTATAGAAATAGCTCAAAAGTATATAGAAAAACTAGAAAAAAATGAAGAAATAGAAAGACCATCAATTGATGCAACAACTGTAGATATAGATAATGATAATTTAGATAAAAGCAAAATAAAAATAGATAAAAAAATAACAAAAGGAGTAGTAATAATAGATACAAAAGAAAAAGGAATATCCGAAAAGGCTGGCTTAAAAAAAGGAGATATTATTAAAAAAATAGATAATATTGAAATAAAAAATAAAGCTTATTTTAATTATTACCTATTTAAGCATCAAAAAAACGATAACATAAAAATAACTTATATAAGAGATGGAAAAGAAAATAACACTATAATGAATCTTAAATAGTTTACTGTATATTTCTGTAAATATAAAAAAATAATGTAAAGTAAATAATCCACAGAAATGTGGATTATTTTATATTATTATACTAAAATAGTAATAGGAGGGATAAAATGATAGGAGCAATAATAGGGGATATAGTAGGTTCTAGATTTGAAATATTTAATCATAAAAGTAAAGAATTTGAATTATTTAACAAATTTGAATGTAGCTTTACAGATGACTCTGTCATGACATTAGCAGTAGCTAAGTCATTATTAGACTGTAAAGATAATTTTGAAAACCTAAAAGAAATAACCATAAATAACATGGTTAAGATTGGAAGAAAATATCCTAGCTGTGGATATGGTGAAACATTTTATAAATGGATTTTAACAGATAAACATGAACCATATAATAGCTTTGGAAATGGAGCAGCAATGCGAGTAAGTGCATGCGGAATAGTTGCAAAAAGTATAGAAGAAGCAAAAGATTTATCAAGAAAGGTAACCGAAATATCTCATAATCACGAAGAAGGACTAAAAGGAGCAGAATCAGTAGCAGTTGCCATATTTTTAGCAAAAACTGGATGGAGTAAAGAAAAAATAAGAGAATATATAGATTCTAATTATTATAAAATAGACTTTACACTAGATGAAATTAGAGAAAAATATCGTTTTGATGTAACTTGTCAAGGGAGTGTTCCTCAAGCCTTTGAAGCATTTTTTGAATCAAACAGTTTTGAAGATGCTATTAGAAATGCTATTTCAATAGGTGGAGATAGTGACACAATAGCTGCGATTACAGGTGGAATAGCAGGAATATTCTATGGAGTGCCAAGAGAAATAAGAGACAAAGCAATAGAATTCTTAGAAGAAGATCTAAAGGAAATATTATACGAATTTGAAAATAAATATAAGAATATAAAGTCACTTAAAGATTAAGTGTTTTTTTTTACACAAACATATAGTAAAAAATACCATAAATGTATTGACAAATGATTACATATAGTGTAACTTACTATATGTAAGGAGATGATTTAGATGTTTTTTGAAATAGGAGCTACAGTATTCGGACTGATACAAGGAATATTAGTAATGCTAAATAAAAGGTGTAACTGGATATTCTATATCTTACAGATGATATTCTTAATAATATTTTCAACTTTAAACCACTTATATGGAGATATTGCTAATAATATTATTTATTTAGTTATGGGTATAGTAGGATTTATACTTTGGAATAATAACAAAGATTCTAACAAAATAACTAAGGCAAGTACAAAGGAAAGAATAATTTACATTTTGTTAATTGCTCTATGTACAATTATTTTAGGAATAGTTCTTAAAAATACAGACGATCCATTACCATTACTTGATTCATTTACAACAATATCTAGTTTAATTGCTACTTATTATATGATAAAAAAGAAAATAGATACTTGGATAATTTGGTTTATTAATGATATTTTTTATGCAGTAGAATATTTTATTCTTCCTAATCAAGCATTATACTTATTTGCATTAAATATCATTTGGACATTTATGGCACTGGGATCTTATATAAATTGGGATAAAATTATGAAAGGACAATAATAAAATGATTAAATTATTTTATTCAGGAACATACAAAGTTAGACATGAAACGATTAATAAAGAAAATGTATTAGAAATGCTAGAAGATGATATACGAAGTAAAATTGTTGGAAATGTTAAAGATACAGTTTATGCTTCTGATGGTGTAATTATAAAAAAGAATAAAAATGTTATGTATATTGGAGGATTTTACTACGAAAAACAAGATAAAAATAAAACAGTTTGTGAAAATGTAGTAAGTGAAGAATTAAAAGAAATAGATAGGAGTGATTTAGTTGTTGCTAATTTAACAAAATATTCAGCGATAGCTTCAGTAACAGAAATTATTTATGCTGCATTTAAACAAAAGAAAATAGTTATATTTTGCGATCCAAAGATAACAAGTTATGAAGTAGAAGGAGAATATTGGTTTCCAATATTAACCTGTAAACAATTAAATAAAAATATAGAAATTAAATTTATAAATAGTGAAAAAGAAATAATAAATTATATCAATAAATTGAAGGAGGTTTAATTATGGTAGATGTAGTTTTAGGAGCATTTTATGGAGATGAAGGAAAAGGAAAGATAATTGATTATTTATCAAAAGATGCGAAATATGCTGTAAGATTTTCAGGAGGAAATAATGCTGGACATACAATAGAAGTTGATGGAAAAAAATTTGCTTTTCATTTAATACCAAGTGGAGTATTAAATAAAGAAACAAAAGCTATACTTGGCAATGGAGTAGTAATAGATCCTAAAGTATTAATTGATGAAATAAGTAATTTAAAGAAAAATGGTTATAAGGTTGATAACTTATACATCAGTGATAAGGCACATCTAATACTCCCATATCACATTGAACTTGATGGGATGCTTGAGGACATTAGAAAAGAAAGAAAAATAGGAACAACAAAAAGAGGTATAGGTCCAGCATATTGTGATAAATTTGAAAGAAGTGGAATAAGAATGGAAGATTTCATAAGTGATAATTTCAAGAGTTATTTAAAAACAAATATAGATAATAAAAACATAATTTTAAAGGCATATGGATATAAAGAAATTGATTTTGAAAGTACATATAAAGAATACAAGGAATACGCTAAAATATTAAAACCATATATATGTGATACAACTAAAATGTTACATAAAGCACTTAAAAATAATGAAAAAATTTTATGTGAAGGTGCTCAAGCCACATTGTTAGATATTGATTTTGGTACTTATCCCTATGTAACATCAAGTAATCCAACTATTGGAGGAGTATGTACAGGAACAGGAATTGGAGCAAAATATATAAAAAATGTATACGGGGTTATTAAAGCATACTCATCTCGTGTAGGAGAAGGACCTTATGTAACTGAATTAAAAAATGAGATAGGTGATAAAATAAGAGAATTAGGGCACGAATATGGAACTACTACAAAAAGACCTAGAAGATGTGGTTGGCTAGACATAGTTGCCTTAAATTATGCTATTATGCTAAATGGATTAACAGGTATTTGTATGAACCATTTAGACACAATTGGTAAACTAGATAAAATCAAACTATGCGTTGCATATGAAATTGATGGTAAAAGAGAAGAATATTTTACAACTAATGAACATTTATTAAGTAAGGCCAAACCAATCTATGAAGAATTTGATGGAAACTTTGGAGATATTAGTAATTGTAAAACTTATGATGAATTACCTATAAATGCCAAAAAATACATTGATAGAATAGAAGAATTAACAAATACAAAAATAAAATTCATTGGAACAGGGGCAGGAAGAGAAAACATTATAATAAGATAAAAAAAGAAAAGGAGAAATAAAAATGAAAGTTGATGTAATAGTTGGAGGACTATATGGGGATGAAGGAAAGGGAAAAGTGGTTTCTAATTTAGGTAAGAATTATGATTATATATTTAGAGTTAATGCATCTACTAATGCTTCACATACAGTCATCTTAGAAAATGGCAAACAATTTGTGACAAAACAATTACCTTCCGTATTTGACAAAGATAATGTTAGGTTTGTAGTAGCCCCAGGAGCAGTATTAAATTTGCATGCTTTAAGATTAGAACTAGAGAGTAGAAATGACTTAGATAAAATCTATAACAAAGTAACAATAGCTTCTAGTATTAGTTTATTGATAAATCCTTATATCGACCGAAATAAAAAACAAAATCATTCAAAAAAATATGGTAGCACAAATCAAGGAACAGGAAACGCTATAATTGCTAGAGATGCAAGACATTCTATTAAACTAATGGATGTTCAAAATACAATTAATAAAGTTATGACTATTGAAACATTAGTAAATAAAATTAAAGAATCTTGTTATGAACTAGATAATTCATTCTATCAAGATAAAGATGAAGAGTATTTTACATTAGAAGCTAAAAATCTTTTAGAAGATTATAAAAAAATAGAAAAACTAATAGGAAAATTTTGCAAAGATTATAGTAATTTCTTATATAACATAGAAACTAAGTCAAATATACTTATTGAAGGCTGTAATGGTATAATGTTAGATAATTTACATGGACTTAATCCCTTTACAACAAGTGCTTCAACCAGTATTAATTCACTACTAAATGGAGCAAATATCAGTCCTTGTTATTTAAACGAAATGTACGTTATAATTACTGGCTATTTTTGTTGTTTAAATAAAAGACCATTTCTAACGGAAATGAAAAAAGATGATGCAAACAAATTATATAAATATAATTCAGAAGTTGATGATGCTGAAAATATGAAAAGAAGACTTGGCTGGTTTGATTTACCAACTTTAAAGAAATCATTACTAGGACACAAAAATGCCAAATTAATATTAAATAAATTAGACATTATGCAAGATTTAGAAATAGTAAAAGTATGTGATTATTATCTAAATGATAAAAAAGAAAAAATATATATAATGCCTGATGATGTAGAAGTATTAAAAAGATTAAAACCACACTACAAGGAATTCAAAGGATGGGGAAACATTGATAATATAAATAAGAATAATATTCCTCAATCTTTAAAAGATTATATAAAATACATTGAAAAAGAAACAAAAGAAAAAGTAGCTTATATAGGAGTAGGAAGAAAAGATAAAGATTTAATTAAGCTTTAGAAATGGAGGGTTAATATGATAGTACTAGAAGGAACAGATGCGGTAGGAAAAACTAGTGTAATTAATAATTTAATGGAATATCAATTATTAGATCGAGATAAAAATATTTGTAAGTTATTTGAATTCGATATTTCTCTAATTGATAGAGTAAAAAAAATAAAAGAGTATATAAAATATAATAATTATATAATATTCTTAGTGAATAATGATAAAGAAGAATTAGAAAGAAGAATAAAATTAAGAAATACAATAGATGAATATGATAAATATACATATTTATATAATCTATTATATTTAGAAACATTTTTATACATGGAAAAAAACAATCTATTAAACAATAAATTATTTATGGTTAATTGTACTGGACTATCTATAGAAGAACAAACAGAAAAAGTTAAAAAAATTGTTCATAAAATTATTAATAATAATTGAAAGGAAAATAAATATGCCTAATATTAGTTCACACATGATTGTAGCAAAAGAAGTAGCCAAAAGATTAAATATAAATAGTGATGACTTTATAAGAGGTAATTTACTCCCTGATATTATCGCTCTAGAAGATAGTCATCATAAAATAAAAAAAGATATTTATATGGTACCTAATATTGATTATTTTATAAATAAACTTGATCTTACTAACAATTTACATATGGGATATCTTACTCATTTACTATTAGATAAACATTACTTAGAAGATTATTTAAGCGTTTTATATCCAAATAAAAATATATTTCTAGATGGATTAATCTATAAAGATTATGATTATTTAAATTTTATAATAGTAAAAAGATTTAAATTAAATACTGAGTATATAGAAAAAGTCTTAACGAAGTATGATTGCAATATTTTAGAAGAAAAGTTAAAATATAATATAGAATGTTTAAAGCAAAAAACAGATGGAAAAACTAAATACCTAAATTATGATAGTTTAGCTAGTTTCCTTTTAGAAACCTCGAATACTATTAGTAAGGAGTTGTTAGATTATGCAAATAAATCTAGTAAGTTGTATATTCATATTAGATAGTGAAAAAAATGAAAATATTAGAAAAAATGATATAAAAAAATTAAAAGTACTAGTTAATAGCAACAATGAATTGCCTATAATTAGTGTTGGAGGAAATGAAATAAAAAAACAGGTTAGAAACAGTATTTCTAGTATTATAGGTAGCAATATTTTTCATTTAGAACAAGTATATGCAATGGATTATAAAAACGATATAGATATCATTTATTTAGGCGTGACAAATATTGATAATATTAGTGAATTAAATGGAAACTATAAGCTTGTAGACTTTAAAATTAAAGATAATAGTTTAATTGTTTTAGATAATAAAGAATATGAATATAAAACTATTGAATTAGAAGATAACAATAATATTGAATATATACATGATATAAAAATAAAAGATGAACAAGTTAAGAGAACATTAATGAATTTATTAATAAGTTATAAGCGTATTAGAAATAGTATTGATAGTACGGATATTATATTTAAGTTTATGGGTCCTAGTTTCACTTTAGAAGATGTAAGAATTGTATATGAATTAATAAAAGAATGCAGTGTGGATAAATCTAATTTTAGAAAAAAAATTATTAAATATTGTGAAAAAGTTGATATTTTCAAAAACGAAAAAAACGGATATAGACCAAGCCAAAGGTATAGATTTAAACCTTTAAAAGGAGATGTATGGTTATGATTTTAGCAACGAATAATAAAGGAAAATTAGAAGAAATAAGAAAAATATTAACAAATTATAAGATTTATTCTTTAAAAGATAAAAACATAAATGCAGATGTTGAAGAGGATAAAGATTCATTTTTGGGTAACGCAATGAAGAAAGCAAAAGAAATATATGAAATTTCTCATGAAGAAACAATAGCAGATGATTCTGGACTATGTATAAATTGCTTAAACGGGTTTCCAGGAGTAATGACACATAGATTTTTAGGAGAAGAAGCTACAGATAGAATGAGAAATGAATATTTAATTAAAGAGGTAAATAAATATGATGATAGAAGTGCTAAAGTAATTTGTAATTTAGTTTATTATGATGGAATAGATATAATTATAGGAGAAGGAATATTAGAAGGATATATTTCAAAAGAATGTAGAGGAGATAATGGTTTTGGATTTGATGAAATATTTGAATTATCAAACGGATTAACACTAGCAGAATTAACTCCTAATGAGAAAAATGAAATTAGTGCTCGATTTCTTGCTGTTAAAGACCTAGAAAAAAAATTAAATAAGAAAAAAAATAATAGGTAATGCTATTATTTTTTTTGTAGAACAAAAACAATTATTGCATAAATTATTATAGGTGATTACATGAATAATAATTTAATAATTGTAGATGCTGGTCATGGAGGAATAGATAGTGGAGCAGTAGGAAATGGATTGCAAGAAAAAAATCTAAATTTAAAAGCTGCAAGTTATATTTATAATCGATTAAAAGAATTAAGTATACCAGCAATTTTATTAAGAGAATCAGATGAATATCTTCCTAAAACAGATCGTATAAATAGAATAAATAAAATAGTAAATGAAAATCCAAATAAAAACATATTATTAATATCCAATCACATAAACGCAGGAGGTGGTGATAACCCTAGTGGTAAATTAGCTTTCTTCGAGGCTTTACAATAAATTAAGCATTTAATATAATTTTAAAAAGAAATATACCTAAAAAAATAAAAAAATGTAAAAAAAATGATATAATAGGTATAAGTTGGTGATTATATGGAAAACAAAAAAATCCCTACACATGAATTAAAGAGAGAACTTCCAAGTTGGGCGAAAGTAGTAAAAACAATTAATAATATTGATATATATAATATGAGTATTTTAGATAATATAATATCATGGACTAAGAATATACCAAACATTCCAGCTATTGATTATTATGGTAATGTAATAACATTTGGAGAACTACCAGAAAGAATCCAAGAATATGTTAATGGTTTGAAATCAGTTGGTATTTCTAATGATGATGTTATAACTTTATGTATGCCAGTATCTACTGAAAATAATCTTTCTTTATTTGCAGTAAATAAATTGGGTAATATACAAAATAGTCCTAATTTCTTATTTTTAAGAAATGATTTTAAAACATATACTGAAATGAAAGGTTCAAAAACTTTAATCATATTGGATGCATATTTACCATTTGTAATTGATTACTTAGAACCTTGTGGCATAAAAAATGTTATAATCACAGATCTTAATGATTATTTGCCTGAAGATAAAAAAGGAATATTTCTAGATTTATCAAGTTTACCACCGAAGTTAAAAGAAATTTTTTGTGACTTCGAAAAACAACGTGATGCTATAAAGAAAATGGGAAAAATGAGAAATGTTAATTTCATCAAAATGCAGGAAATAATAGAAGTTGGTAAAAAAGATAAAACTCCACTTTCAAGCGGTCCAGTTGATATTGATAGAGATGTTAGTTATTCATATACAAGTGGTACAACTGGAGCCCCCAAGTGTATTGTATTTAAAGAGTCATCTGCTAACGCATTAATAGAACTACATAAAGGAGTAAATACAAAAGACTATGTTGGGGAAAGATGTTTCCAAGTTATTCCATTAACTCATGCAACAGGTGAAAGATTTTGTGGATACTTACAATTAGCTCGTGGAAAAACAATGGTTCCACAGCCAATTTATAATAAAGATACATTTGGTAAAGATTTAGCAGAATCTAAATGTAATTGGATTACTGCTGCTCCAAGTTTTTATACAGCTGGAGTTGCACAAGGTTTAATTGCTCCTAATGCATTTGAAAATGTAACCAGACCTAGTTCTGGAGGAGAACCTGTTACAAAAAGTAATGTTAAACTAATTGATGAATGGTTAAAGATGAACGGATGTAAAGTAAGATTTTCTATCGGTGGTGGAGCTGCTGAAGATGGTTCAAGTACTATTTGTAGTTATTTTATGGATGAAAAAACTAAAACAAATGAAACAGGGCATCCAGTTGAACCTGGAATTATAGCAAAGATAGTGGATAATGATGGCAATCTTGTTAAAGATGGAGAAAGAGGATTCTTACATGTTTCAAGTGCAGCAGCAGCAGATAGATATTTAGATAACCCTGAAGCAACTGCTAAACGTTGGTATTATGATGAAAATGGAACTCGTTGGGGAGTAACCGGCGATATTGCTGTTAAAAATAAAGACGGATCATACAATATTCTTGGAAGAGCTGATGATTCATTTGTTGATGAAAATGGAAATACTATTTATTTGTTCGATATAGAATATTCTTTAGAAGCTGAAGACCCAATTATAGAATGGGAAATTTCTAGATTCCAAGATGGTAACGGAAAAAACTATATAGTTGGACAGGTAGTTCCTAAAAATGAATTTATTGGTAGAGAAGATGAAATAGTTGAATTATTATGTAAAAAATATAACCTAGATTCTATAAAAGTATATAGTAAATTTGAATCTAGTGAAGTTACTGGAAAAAGAGATTTCAAGAAATTAAAAGCTGATAATGTTGATTATTATGCACCATTAGATGAAAATCTTTTTTATCATATAAATTATTATCCAGATAGAGAACCAGAAAAAACTATAGTATTTAAGGAAGATGTAAAAAATATTGTAAATACAGATGATATAAAGATAAGAAGGTGATATAGTGATAGTTAATGTAGGAATATGTACAACATTTTTAATAGTATTAACTATAATAGTTTTAGTATATTTTTCAAAACCAAAAATTAATACTATTGAGAATAACATTTTCAAAAGACAAATTGGCGTCACTGCCTTTGGTCTATTATTAGAAGCAATAATATATTTTCTAATAACTAATCATATTAATATAGCTTCAAACGTATTAATAATTCTTACAAAAACGTTGTATGTTTATTATGTTTTTTGGATGTATTACTTTGTTAAATATAATTTTATTATATTTTTTAAAGACAAAATAGATGATAGTAAAATAAAAAAAGCTTTTAACATTATAACAGTATTTTATATTATATTTTTCTTATTAAGTATAATTTTACCAATAGATTATACCATAACTAATACTTATTATTACCCAGGTGGTATAGGGACATTTTTACAATATATAATTGTAACATTAGGAATGTCGGTTATCGGAGTATTTGGTGTTATGAATATCAAAAAAATAAAATCAAAAGAATCATTGCCTATGATTATTTGTATGATTTTAGGTGTTATATCAATAGTTATTCAATATTTTTACCATGAATTCTTATTTATTGTTCCATCCCATGCAATTGCAGTAATACTTATGTATTTTACTATTGAAAATCCTGATGTAAAATTATTAAAGCAAGTTGAATTAGCAAAGGAACAGGCTGAAAAAGCAAATAGAGCTAAATCTGATTTCTTATCAAGCATGAGTCATGAAATTAGAACACCTTTAAATGCAATAGTAGGGTTTTCAGAAGATATTCAAAGCCATAAAGATATTGTTGATCCTGAAATAGTAGAGGATGCAAACTATATTATGGAAGCATCTAAAACATTACTAGAAATAGTAGGTAATATCTTAGATATTAATAAAATTGAAGCAAATAAAATGGAGATAACTGAAGTTAAATATAATTTTAAAGAAGAAATAGAATCACTAGCTAGAATAGATGCAACAAGAATTGGTGAAAAGAATATTAATTTTAGAATTAATTTAGCACCTGATATTCCTTATGAACTTATTGGGGATAAAACTCACATCAAAGAAATAGTTAATAATTTGCTTACTAACGCAATTAAATATACTGAGCAAGGTGAAATAGAATTAAGTGTAAAGTGTATCAATAAAGATAATATAAGTAATTTGATAATTAGTGTAAGAGATACTGGTAGAGGTATTAAAGCCGAAAATATAAATAAACTATTTACTAAGTTTGAAAGATTAGATATAGAGAAAAATACTACAGCAGAAGGTACAGGATTAGGACTTGCAATAACAAAAGCATTAGTTGAAATGATGGGTGGTAAGATTAATGTTCAATCACAATTTGGACAAGGATCTATGTTTGTTGTACAACTTCCACAAAAGATTAGTCAAATGGTTAATCCAGATCAAACTGTAAAAATAGATATTACACCAATTAGACAAGCAATTCAACAACAAGTTGTAGAACAGCCAATACAAGAAGTTGTTATGACACAACCTAAACCTGTTGTAGAACAAACTGTTGTTAATAGTGCATCAAGTAATTTTGATAATAAGAAGATATTAATAGTTGATGATAATGAATTGAATATAAAAGTTGCTCGTAGGGCATTACAAGATTTCAATTTTGAAATAGAAGAATGCTATGATGGACAAGAATGTTTAAATCATGTAGTAAATGGTAATGAATATGATTTAATCTTAATGGATATCATGATGCCTAATATGAGTGGTGAAACAGCAATGGCCAAATTAAAAGAAAATCCAAACTTCAATATTCCAACAATAGCTTTAACAGCTGATGCAGTTGCAGGAGCTAAAGAAAAATATTTAAGCGAAGGATTTGTTGATTATATTGCTAAACCATTTAGTAAAGATCAAATAAAAGAAAAATTAGATATTATATTTTCTACTTCAAATTTTTAGTGAAATGAATATGTTTTTAAAATTAAATAAGTGGTATAACACCGCTTTTTTATGTGCTCCCTAGCTCCCAAAACAATAAAATATAAATGCTTGTGGGAAATTAGTATTTTTTATAGTGGTGTCATTTTTTTTACACAAAATCCACACAAAACTTCTACAAAATAAACCATGTTATCCACATTTTTTGTGCTAAGATGTAATAAAATGCCAGAGGTTCAATATAAATCCAATTAATATTAGAATTATTTGGATTTTTTGTTGTGCAAATAAAAATAATGGGTGGTGATTCAAGTGCATAATAGTTTTACTTTAGACATAAATTTAACTATGAAGGAAGATAAAAAAGATATTTTTAAAGAATTGATAATTAATTATTTATTAAAGCAAATTAAAGAAGAAAAATAATTCTAATGATTTGCTTATTTTTATTTATCATGGTAAGATGCACTTGTCTCGAAGAAAGTTAAGTGCTATAAAATGAGGAGGTAGAAGATGAATTATAGTTACTTAACAAATATGAATTATAATGCAGGTATTTATATTAGACTTTCTCAAGAAGATAAAGATAAAAAATATGAGTCAGATAGTGAAAGTGTTACTAATCAAAAAGAAATATTAAGAGACTATTGTTTAAAAAATGGATTTAATTTAATAGATGAGTATGTAGACGATGGCTATTCAGGAACTAACTTTGATAGACCAGGATTTATGAGAATGATTGAAGATATAAAAAATAAAAAGATAAATCTTGTAGTAGTAAAAGATTTATCTAGATTAGGTCGAGATCATGTAATGACTGGTTATTATATTGAAACATATTTCCCTGAAAATAAAGTAAGATTTATATCGATTGTTGAAAACTATGATAGTATGAAAAATCAAGCAAGTAATGATTCATCAACATTTATTATTGCATGTAATGATTATTATAGTAAACAAAACTCATTAAAAATAAGAAATGTATTAGATTCTAAAAGAAAAGATGGTAAATTTATAGGTAGTAAACCATGTTATGGTTATATGAGAGACCCAGAAGATAAAGGGCATTTAATTATAGACCCTAATATAGCACCTTATGTTAAGCAAATGTTTGAATGGAGAGCAAATGATATAGGTATATCTGAAATAGCAACTCGTCTTACTAAATTAAGAGCACCAACACCAAGTGCTTATAAAAATTTACCAATATCTTCAAGAGTAAAAGGAAAAGATATATGGACAATACATTCAGTTAAAAAAATATTACAAAATAGAATGTATACTGGTGATATGGTACAACATACTCAAACTAATATTAGTTATAAATCTAAAAAGAAAATAACACTTGATCAAAGCTTATGGGTAATAGTAAAGAATACTCATGAACCATTAGTAGATAAAGAGACATTTAGAATAATTAATAAGAAAAGAGATAATCATAATAGAAAAGTTGAAGTTAAAACTCAAAGACCAACTAGATTATTAGAGGGATTAATCTATTGCAAAGAGTGTGGAAATAGATTAGGTGTAATATATAGAAAAAATCATGACTATTGGACTATTAATTGTAATAGATATGCAAGAGACCCAATTAGAGGAAGATGTAAGGCTCATTTCTTTCCTTATAATTATTTTGAAGAAGAAGTATTAGAAGAATTAAATAAATTATTATCTGATTTATTTAAAGGATTGAGTATTAAAGAATTAAATGAAGAAATAACTAATAGAACTAATTCAGGTACTAAATCACTTGACGACATAAAGAAAGATATAGAAAAAGATATATTAAAATTATATTCAAATATTCAAACAGTATATCAAGATAGAATTGATGGTAATATTTCTTTAGATTCATACAAAATAATAGTATCTCCTTACGAACAAAAAATGAGAAATTTAAAAGAAAAATTAGAAGAAATAGAACTTGAAATTTTAAAAAGAAAAAATAGTGCTAATAAAATACCAAATTATACTAAAAAGATAAAAGAATTATTAAATATAGAAAAACCAAATAGAGACTTGTTATTTACCATAATAGATAGAATAGAAGCAGATGAAGATAGAAATATAACAATTAAATTTAAATATAAAATACTAGATAATTATACTTTTAAATATGTTGATAAAAATCCAATTAGAAATCCATATGGCAGGCATGGTAAACAAACTAAGAAAAGTGTATAATAGTTCTTAGTTAAGAGGTGACTTTATGACGATAGAAGAAATAAAAACTTCCGAAGATATATTAGAATTTATGAAAGATAATATAAAATATGGTTGGCTAGATATAAATAACGAAGAACATATTGGAAACATGAAAAATTTTAGAAAACTATATAGAACTTCTAGTATTGAAGAAACATTAGAACACGGAATTGGAACATGTATTGAACAAGTATATTTAATGAGCAAATTATTAGATAGATTAAACATTAAAAATAAAATGTTTTGTACAAGAGTATATGAGGGTAAAGACTTTAATAATTTAGAAGCAGAAGAACATATGCATTGCTTTGTATTATATTATTTAAATGATAAGGTTTACCAAATAGAACATCCAAATTGGGAGAAAGCTGGAATATATGAATTTGAAAATGAGGAAAAGGCTATTAATGAAATAAATGATTATTATGTAAAAATGGCTGAGGGTAAATCAAGACCAATAACTGAGTTTTTTGAAGTTGAACCTAATCTATCATTTAAAGAATTTAACAATTATATTAATGAATTAGATGAGAAAAGAATAAAAACTAAATAAATGATAACCACTAGAGCCGTCACGAGGTGCCGAAGGTGCAGAAGTAGTTTATTCTTTAAAAAATAATTCAGCATTAGCAGACTTAATATTAGAAAATATAGGAAATGCAGGACAAATAAAAAGAAAAACATATCAAAGAAGATTACCAGAGAATCCAAATAAAGACTATTATTACATTTTAAGAGAATCTGGAGATGTTGAACCGGTTCTAATAGAATATGGTTTTATAGATAATACTAAAGATGCTAATAAACTAAATAATTATTTAGACAACTATGCAGAAGGAGTAGTAAAGGCAATTGCAGAATATCTTGGATATAACTACTTCTTACCTGGCCAAAATAATGAAAGTGAAGCAAAAGATTATTATATTGTAAAAAAAGGAGACACTCTGTACTCAATATCTAAAAGATTTAACATAAGTATTGATAGTCTAAAAAAAATTAATAATTTATACGGAAATAATATATCAGAAGGAGAAAAAATATATCTTACTAATATTGAACAAAATAATGATAACAATATATACACAGTAAAAAAAGGAGACACTCTGTATTCAATTGCAAAAAGTTTAAATATTGAAGTAGATGATATAATAAAAGAAAATAACTTGACTGGAAATATATTAAGCATTGGGCAAGTATTATTAATACCAAATAAAAGTAATGGAAATAAAGAAGAACCTATTTTAGAAGAAGAATATGATATTTATGATGTTCAAAAAGGAGATAGCTTATGGAAAATAGCAAGAGATAATAATATATCTGTTCCAGAATTAATTAAAATAAATAATTTAAAAGATTTAACTTTACAAATTAATCAAAAATTACTAGTACCAAAAACAAGTAAAGATTATAGTATATATATTGTTCAAAAAGGAGATACATTATGGTCAATAGCAAAGAAGTTTAATATGGAAGTAAGTGAATTAAAACGAATAAATAATATAGAAAACAATCTATTATCTGTAGGACAAGAATTAATTATAAATGAATTATAAAATCCACAAATTTTGTGAATAAAAAAACAAGGAATACATTTCCTTGTTTTTAACTAGTTTTTTTTCTAGCAGAATATATGCCGTAGCCAATACCTAGTACAACAACTAATATCAATAGAAGTGCAATTGCATCATTATTGGAATTGTCTTCTTTCTTTTTACTTGTTGAATCAATATATTTCATAATATCATAACGATCTTTATCAGCCTTAGCATATTCAGAATTTATAGCATCAAGTATTTCTGAGGTGTAGTTTTCTGCAAAGCCATTCCAAGATTTATTTCCAACAACAATATATGGAACTCCAAGAGATTCATCATCACTAACATATTCATTTCTAGCTTTTAAAACTTTACGAAACATTTCTTTATTATCTTCGTTATACCAAGTTTCATAGTCAACTATTTTAAATTTAGAACCATGTTCTTCTTCAATGCTCTTAAACCATTCTTCTGCTTCTTCACAGTGTGGGCAACCTTGGCCTCTAAAAAAATATACATTAACTTCATTTGTATTTGCCTCACCAGCCTCTTCAGTAGTTTCTACTTCTTCAGTAGTAGATTCTTCAACGTCATCTTCTGCAAAAGCAACAAATGGAATAAAAACAAAAAAAGCTAATGCAAGAACTAAATATTTAATTTTATTCATTTTCTAACCTCCTAAAACAAATATAACACAATTTTTTAAAATAAAGAATAGAAAAAAAGGATATTTCATAAAAATTTCACAAGAATAAAAAATTAATTATCAAGTACAGAAGTATTGAAATCAGGAATAAAACTTTCAAGAGCCGTATCTCCTTCTTGAATAAAAGCTTTAGAAACACCAATCGTAAGAGCATAATTTATAACATCTTCATATTCTTCTTCTGTAAGTTTTCGATTTAAATTTTCATAACAATATTTTTCAATAGGTGTATATTGATTCATAATACTAATATAAATATCATCATGATAAGTTTGATATAAATATTGAATAATTTCCTTAGCATCATGTACATGACCAGGAAGAACTAATACTCGTACAATAAGACCTTTTCTCATCATTCCATCCTTATCAAAAACGATTGTTCCAGTTTGGCGGAACATCTCATCAATTGCCATAGTAGCAATTTCAAAATAATTATCACAGAAAGAATACTTTTTAGCTAATTCATCATCATAATATCTTAAATCTGCTAAATAAATATCTACTAATCCATTAAGAATTTTTAAAGAACCAACATTTTCATAACTACTTGTATTATATACGACAGGAATTTTTAATTCTTTATCTTTAATATTATGTAATATTTTAACAATTTGTGGAATATAATGAGTTGGTGTAACAAGATTAATATTATGTGCTCCTTCTGCTTGCAATTTTAACATTATTTCTTTTAACTTCTTATTTGAAATCTTCTTTCCGTACCCATCTATACTTATTTTTTTATTTTGACAGTAAAGACACCTTAAATTACAATGAGAAAAAAAGATAGTTCCACTACCATTTTTACCAGATAAAACAGGTTCTTCCCACATATGAAGACTATAATAAGAAACTTTAATAGTATTATCCGCTCCACAAAATCCACGTTCTTGATAACGGTTTACTCCACATTTACGAGGGCAGATAACACAATTTTTTAATAAGTTCACAAAATCACTTCCTAAAAATATAATCATATTATATCAAAAAAAACAATAAAAAAGTAAATAAAAAGGGAATTGACAAGATGGACTAGAAGAAATAAAATGAAAATAGAAAGGAGAATAGAAATGAAAAAGTATGTTGCTGAATTCATTGGTACATTTGTATTAGTATTTTTCGGAACTGGTATAGCAGTTGTTTCAAATGGAAACTTAGTAGCAACTGCATTAGCATTTGGACTTGCTATAATAGCTGAAGCTTATGTAATAGGAAATATATCTGGATGTCATGTCAATCCAGCTGTATCACTTGCAATGCTAATTACAGGTAAAATGAAAAGAGAAGACTTTGCATACTATGTTATTGCTCAAATACTAGGAGCTTTACTAGGAACTGGAATATTATTCTTAATTTTATCTGGAACAAGTTTTGGAACATCTTCACTTGGAGCAAACGCCTTTGGTGAAATATCTTCAAATAATATTAGTTTAGTATCTGCTCTTGTAACAGAAATTGTATTAACATGTGTATTTGTTTATACAATCCTAGGTGTTACTAGTGATGATAAATTTTCAAATGTTTCTGGAATTGTAATAGGTTTAACATTAACTTTTGTTCATTTAATAGGAATTCCTTTAACCGGAACATCAGTAAATCCAGCTAGAAGTTTAGCTCCAGCTATATTCTTAATGGGAGATGCTATTAAGCAAGTCTGGGTATTTATAGTTGCACCACTAATTGGTGGAGCACTAGCCGCATATTTATATGAATATCTAAACATTGAAAAAAAGAAAAAACATTAAAACCAATAAACTTATTAAATAATAAACCCTAATTATCCAATTGGGGTTTATTATTTTGTATATTAATTTCTTGAAAATCAACATCCATCAATAAGTTTTGGGTTACTGCAATTCTAGTTTCTTTTATATCACTAAAAGTATATAAGTAGCAATCAAATGCTTCCCAAAGAGAAAAAGAAAATAAAAATCCAAATACTTCTAAGAAAAAATTAAAATCTGTATGTAAATATAGTAATAAATAAGAAAATAAAGATAAAAATCCAATTATTATTAATCCAATTATTTTATTTCTATATTTACTATATTCTTTTTGAACTTTATATAACTCAATAGCATAGTGTTCTTTAAGAATATGTCTTGCTATTCCTTGTTCTCTACTAGTTAAAGATACACCAACAAAATGTAAATGAATTTTAACAGAACTACTAAGTACAGATGTTTTTTGTTCAATATATTCATATACACTATTCAACAATTCTTTTTGATCACCAACTGTTCTTTCATCAAATAGTTCATTTTTATTATGAAGTCTTAAAAATATGTCAGCATCCCCATCATCTGTTAAAAATTCGTTGTTTATATATCCATCTAAATATTGATCATTAGAATATATTTTAATTTTTTCTTTCATTTTCTTTTTGAAAGTATTCATTATAGTTATTCCTCCATTATTTTATTTACAATAATATTATAATACATATTTATTTATTTTTTTATTTTTTTTTAAAATATGATAAAATATCATTATAGGAGATGTATATGATAAATTTAATAATAATCAGTTTGTATTTAGTCATTTTTAGTATAGTTTTTATATTTACATTTTATGATTATAATAAGGAAACAAAAAAATCAAACGATATAAAAACTCATAAAGAAATAGAATTGTCTTCAGAAACAAAATTTAATAATATGTTAAATCAGTATGAAAAGAACTCGGATATAATTATTCCCATTGGATTAGATGAAAAAAACAATGTAAAAACAATTAATCTATGTAAAAATCCAAATTTATTAATAATTGGAACAACAGGTGGAGGAAAATCAATATTATTAAATAATATTATTGCTTCACTTTCTATAAAGTACACAAAGGATGATATTAAGATAATAACGATGGATACAAGTATTGTAGAATTAAGTGCTTTTAATAGTATTCCACATTATATAAAGAATACACTAAGTTATCCAAATGATATATTAGATGAGTTAGATGACCTAGAAAAAGAAGTCAATAGACGAAAGAATCAAGAAGAAAAACAGCCTCTTTTAGTTATTATTGATGATTTATATGATATTTGCTCATATAAAAGTAATATTTATTCTCAAATTGTACAACTTTTAGAAGATGCCAAAAATCAAAATGTATTTTTTATTTTAACTACAGATACTCCTAGTAGAAAAGTATTAAATAAAAAACTATTAAACTTAGTCGATAGTTCTATTTATTTAACTTTATCTCCTGGAGAACAAGATGATTTTTCTCTTAATGAACAGTTAAGTAAGGAAGATTTAGACTTTATAACCAAAATAGGGAATTTATTATATATTCATGGGAATGAAAAAGAAAGATTAGAAGTACCTGAAATATCTGAAAAAGAAATTAAAGAAATAAGCAATTATTATGAAATAAACAAAAACTAATGAAATTTAATCATTAGTTTTTTAGTATTAATCAAGTTCATCTTTCCACATTTCTAAATCATAATCTGCGTCTTCATTCATTAAACCATATTCAAAATTTTCAATGGCCCTAAATAATTTTGATGTTCCAGTTTTTCCTTTTTTAAAATTTGCAATCCGATCTTTTCGAATTCCTATATCACCACCAGCCTGATAAGAATCTATATCAGCACCTATATATAGAAATTCCCAATTTTTATGAGTATTAATTTTTTTAAAAATTGTTTTTTGATTATATTTTACAGAAGCATTTTCATATCCATCCGTTATTATAACAAACAAAACTTTATCTGTTTTTTTATTTTCCATATAATGAATAGCATCTCCCAATGCATCATATAAAGCAGTACATCCTTGAGCATAATAATCATTTTTTGTTAATGGCTTTATATTATGAATTGATTGAGATTTATGTAAAAAATGATTTGTTTGATTAAACAACATAGTAGTTACAAAAGTTTCATATTTATTATTTTTCTCCTTTTCTAAATATTCATTAAAACTACTAATAGTTTCTTCTGTATTACTTGACATAGAACCACTCTTATCTAATACAAATATAACATCAAGTTTACGATTGCTTTTCATATTCTCTCTCCTTTCATGATATAATAGTAACAAAAAAAGAAAACGTATTGGTCGCATGAAAGGAGACAAATTATGGATATAAAAGAAAAATTAAAGCAATATATTAAAGATAATAAAGAAGAAAATAATTTATTATCAAAGATTTTTAAAAGGAAAAGTAAATCATTTAGCGGTGAATATCTATTAGATGAGGATGAATACCCTTTAGAAGAAAAAAAACATTTTTATGGTAATGAATCATACAAGACAAATTCTTTTTATGACTATGAAGAAGCAGGAATAGAAA
This sequence comes from uncultured Caryophanales bacterium, assembly GCA_946628005.1. Lineage (GTDB taxonomy): Bacteria > Bacillota_I > Bacilli_A > RF39 > UBA660 > UBA3789. Next base: position 20,575 of record CAMOWA010000009.1, on the reverse strand, counting down.
ATTATATAAATGAAAATAAAAATGAGGAAACGTTTCAAACAAAATTATTTTCTTATATTGATCGGAAAGAATTAAAAGACTCTGATGTATATAATAAAGTCCATATAGATAGAAGACTATTTAGTAAAATAAGAGGAAATAAAGATTATCATCCTAGCAAAGAAACGATTATTCTTTTAGGAATAGCTCTTGAATTAAATGAGAGTGAAATAGTTGATTTCTTAGAAAGTGCATCTTATTCACTACCAAAAAACTCAACTTATGATTTAATTATACGTTTTTGTTTTAAAGAAAAAATATATAATTTAAATATAATAAATGATTTATTATATGATTATAAATGTAAACCACTAACTTAAATAATCATTAAAATTATTGATTAAAATAATTATTATGTTATTATAAAACTAGAAAGGAAGATTATATGATAAAAAAGAAAATTGCTATAATATTATTGATGGTAACTGTATTTAGTATTCTATTAACAGGGTGTGATAAAAAACAAGAAATTAAACCAAAAGAAAACAATACAAAAACTATAACTTTAACAGATGAAAAATTTGGATATAAGACAACATTTACCTATGATAAAGAAGAGAATTATTCTGAAGTTGAAGAGGAAGATGAAGGAAGAAGTAAAGAAATATCATTTAAAAACGAGGATTTAGATTTAAGTTATCAAATGTATTATACTCATATGTATCAAGATAGCTATCAAAAAACCCAAGAAATAAGAAAAGCCCAAAAGTATTACAAGGAGTATAAGTTTGGGAAATATGAAGCATATGCTTATGGAGAATACAGTAGTGGACTATATCTGAACATTTTATTAGAAACGGATAAAGAAGAAGATAAAGCTAAAATTTTGTTTGTTTCAATTGATAGAATAGACTCTAATCAAGATATAGTTGTTGCAGATGTTGTAGCAGACACACAAGTACAAGCATTCTTTAATTCATTAAAATTTGAAAAAATTAAATAAAAGCATGTAAAATAGCTTTTATTTTTTTTATTATTAACTCCATCATGATATAATATAATTAATACTAGGAGAGATGAGGTTATACTATGAATAATTATAACGTAGGAGATTACGGCGATTTTGAGACAGGATTAGCTAGTATAAAAAATTTAAATGATAATTTAGATACTAGTAAAAATAATATTGCAGATTTAAAAGCAAAATTAAATTCAGATACTATATTTATGGGACCTATTTGTGAGAATTGTCTAGAAATCTTTACTAATGTAGATAAAAGAATAGATTTATTGACAGATAACTTTTCTAAATTAGGTAATTATTTAATTGACACAGCAACTGCATATAAAGATGGAGATGAAAAAGCTAAAAATATGATTGTCTCACTTGATAGCAACGGAAAGATTAATATTACTCAAAAAGGTTTAGCGAATTCTGGCACCCCAATTTCATCCGTAGAGATTCCTAATAATATAAATCAGTCTGGATATACTGTAACATGTTATGGTGAAGATGGATGGCATTTAGGAGGTAGTAGTAAAGGAACTCCAATTGCTGATGGAACAGGTCAAAAAGCAGTACACGAAAAATGGGTAGCAGATGGTGCTAGATATAAAAATGGCATAGCGGTATTGAATGTAGATGGAGTAGATCATTATTTAATTGCTGTAGCTCCAACTTATGGAAAAAATGGGGATAATTTAACAGTACATCTAAAAAATGGAGAGGAAATACCATGTATAATTGCCGATACAAAAAGTACAAGAGATAGTAACTATACAAAATATGGTCATGCAAAATCAGGAGGAACAATTAACGTTTTAGAGTTTGAAGTAGATACAAACAAATATAATTCGTCAGGAAATCCAACTACCAAAAAATGGAATCTCGAATGGGATAGTAGTAGTGGAGTAGCTAAGATTGATAATTATGGAACAATTATTTAGAAAAAAGGTGAATAGATGAAAAAATATTTAGAAGAAGATATACAACTTAGTAAAAAACAAAAAATAATAGTTGGATCCTTATTAATTATCATCTCTGGAGTTTTTGGATGGTTATATGAATTTATCTTTTATTATATAAATAGTGGGTTTAAAGAATTTTATATGAGAGGTGGAAATTATCTTCCATGGATTAATATTTATGCTTATGGATCATTTTTAATTATATGGTTAACTTATAAAAAAAGAAAAAAGCCTCTTCAAGTATTATTTATTAGTATGATTTCAACAGGAATACTAGAATTATGTTCAGGTTATATTTTATATGATGTTTTAGGATGGACTAGATGTTGGGATTATAATCAAGAAATACTAAATTTTGGAAATATAGGAGGATTTGTTTGCTTAAGAAGTGTTACCTTCTTTGGACTATCTGGACTACTGTTGATTTATATAATACTTCCATTACTAATAAAGATTAGTCAAATAAAACAAGAAAAAATAGTATTAATAATAAGTACAACAATCTCAATATTATTTATAATTGATGAGTTATATAACTTATTATTTTATCCATTTTTTCCAATACCAAAAGCAAGTGATTTTTATAAAGAACATGGTTTTAAATATTTGTATTTTAATAAAAAATAATTCACAAAATCTGTGGATTATTTTTTTTCTTTTAAGTATTTAAAAAATGGTTGAAAAGCTCCAGGTAAAGCATAAATAGAGTCAATCTCATCTAGTGATACCCATACAAAAGAATCAATATAATTTGTAAGCTCAATATAATAACTATTCATAAACCATTTTTTGTGAGAAAAAATATGAGTATGAGTAATTCCCAATTCAACAAACTGATTATTTGGGTATTCTTTTAAAACCTGCTCATAAGTAATAAATCCTTGTTTATTAGGAAATTCCCACATGTTTTTTAATAAACCATTCTCTCTTTTTCTAATAGCAACTCTTCCTTTATATTTTAATAAAAATATTGTATATTCCTCTTCAATCTTACTTTTCGCTTTAATCTTTCTAGGTATGATAGATGAATTTCCGTTTAAAAAAGCTAAACAGTAAAATTTTAAAGGACATTCCTTACATTTAGGAATACCATTTGGTAAACATATAGTTTCCCCTAATTCCATAATACCTTGATTAAAATCACCAGGATTCTCTGGAAGTATTTTTTTTAATTCTAAGCTAACTGTTTTTTTATTATTCTTATCAGAAATATCCCAATCATAGTTCATAATTCGAGTAAATACTCTCATAACATTACCATCAATACATACTTCTTTTAGAGAAAAACAGATAGAAGCAATAGCACCAGCTGTATATTCTCCAATACCAGGAAGAGATAGAATATCTTCGTAATTACTTGGAAAAACTCCATTGAAGCGTTCCATAATAATGCAAGCGGCTTTCTTTAAGTTTCTTGCTCTAGAATAATATCCTAATCCTTCCCATAGTTTCAAAAGATCATCTTCATCAATTAGACTTAAGGCTTTTATATTGGGAATTTTATGAATGAAACGATTATAATATGGTATAACACTCTCAATTCTAGTTTGCTGAAGCATAACTTCACTTATCCACACATAATAAGGATTACATCCATCTCTCCAAGGAAGACATCTTTTATTATTTTTATACCAATTTATAATTAATTCTACGCAATTTTTCATATGTTCATCATAACAAAATAATCAAAAAAAGTCATAAAAAATAATAAATATTAATATATTTTAATAGCAAAAATAGAAAATAATGGTAAAATTCTTTACATTCATTATAATTTTAAATATAATAATAAGCACAATTAGAGGTGACATATGAATAAAAGAGCAAATTTTTATTTAAATATCTATGGATTTTTATCATTTTTAATAGGAATAACCTGTATAGGATTATCTCTAACACTACAAGAACTATCATTTCAAATATCTCCTATCTTAACAAATATAACATTTATACTAGGAACAATTTTTGGTTTATTATCTATTTCTATTGAAGTACTGTTATTTTTAATATTACAAGGGAAATATAAATTATTGGATATTTTTTATCGAGTAATTACAATAGTTTTATCAGTATATATAAATACAATTTTTCAGTTCTCAGTATTTTTAATAATTCCAGTAATGATACTTATAAAAGATTTATTCCGTATAGCAAAAGTAGATAAAATATATCTACCAAAAAGATTTAAAAGATATTGTAAAATGTTTAACATAAAAATAAAAGACTTTCCTAAAAAAAGAACAAATATAGAGGATAATAGTACATTTATTATTTCTTCAACAAAGAAAGAAAAAGTAAAAACAACAAAAAAACATTTAGAAAAAAGTATACCAATTGAAAATTAAAAAAGAATATTATGTATTCTTTTTTTATTAGTTTATTAGCTCTTTCAACTAATAAATGGAACTTACAAAAAGACGAATATTTAGAGTAGCTTTCAGTATTTTTATAAGAAAAATTATTGAATATGTTATAATAGAAAAAAGGAGGAAAAATGATAATAAGTATAGAAAAGAAAACAATTAGTGAAAATGAATTACAGCAATTAGATAAAACAAATCCATATAATGTAGTTGGAGCCTTAGTTCAAGTGATAAATGATTATCACCCTGATAAAAGTGATGAGTTTTATAGAAAACTTCAAATATTACTTGGAAAATATCAACCTATTAGTGCCATTATGAATCAAAATATTAAAGATAGAATGATTCAAAATAACAAATATTCTTATATTGGAGCTTCTTATTTTGTAGGATCAACACCAGAAAACAACTATACTCCACAAGAACCATTGCAAATAGAAATAAAAGAAAATCCTTATACAGATAGTCAAGATGGTTATAAAAAGTTATTTCTAAAAAGTGGAGGAGCAGATAATGAAAGAGGAATAACACTTCGTATTGCAAAAGATGGAAATTACTATATCTGGAGTGATACTTTTATGGGATTATTATCAGATATAAGGAAGCCATCATCAGAAGATCCATGGATATAAAAATGAAAAAGAAAAACAGGCAATCCTGTTTTTTAATTTAGACTTTTCTATCAAGTTTTGAAAAACACTTTCCGGTAAAATCCATAAAATTAGATACATATCGAAAAATTGCCTCTGTCATAATAGAAAAGTTAATACAAAGTAATATTCCTTGCAAAGACATAGTCTCAGCAATACCAAAATAGTTTTTTAAATAAATAATTGAAAAAACTATACAGAAACTGCATCCTCCCCAAATTATCCACTTATAGAAATTCATAGGCTTACTAATACTTAATAAAACCATTAAACCAATTATGGATAAAAGAATAGTTGAAGAAGTAGATATTTCATGAGAACTAACTTCGAATACTAATCCAAAAGCGGTCATGGAGCAAACCATTATAGTGTCCGTTACTCCACCAGGAATAGCTTTACGAATGATATTTGTGATAAATCTACCGTGAATTAAATCTTTATTAGGAATTTGTGAAAGGAAAAAAGCAGGTACTCCGATAGTAAACATACTAACAAGAGAAATTTGCGATGGAGTAAGAGGATATTGAATACCAAAACAAATTGCCAAAATAGAAGTCAAAAAAGAAAATATATTTTTTACCAAGAATAGACTTCCAGATCTTTCTAAATTGTTAACTACTTTTCTTCCTTCTTGAACCACATCAGGCATTTTAGAAAAATCAGATTCTAATAAAACCATTTGAGCAGCTTCACATGCAGCTTGAGAGCCACTAGCCATAGCAACAGAGCAATCAGCATCTTTTAAAGCTAAAACATCATTTACTCCATCACCAGTCATAGCAACTGTATGTCCATGTTTTTTTAAAGACTTTATAAATTTTCTTTTTTGCTCAGGCGTTACTCTACCAAAAACTGTATATTTCTCGATAGCTTCAGAAATCTCATCATCATTCTTTAATGTAGTAGCATCAATATACTTTTCTGCTCCATTAATTCCAGCTTCTGTAGCAATTTTACTAACGGTAATCGGATTATCTCCCGATATAACTTTAATTTCAACATCTTGCTTATAAAAATATTGAAATGTTTCTTTTGCATTTTCCCGTATCTGGTTAGATAACATAATAAATGATAATGGCTTAACATTTTTAAGCAATTTTTTTCCTTCAATCATTTCAGGATATTCTCCAAATAAAACAACACGATATCCTTTTTTGCTATAATCTTCAATTTTATCCCTATATTTATCATAATTATCTTTTAATAAAAATTCAGGAGCACCCATAACATAGTGACAATCATCAAAATTAACAGCACTATACTTATATTCAGATGAAAAACCAATAACACTTAAAGCTTTTACCCCAGAAGGCTTTGTAAAGTAGTCCTTAAAAGCTTTCATAGTAATATTATCTTTATCCTGTGCATTAGCAAAATCACTTATTTTTTGAAAAATATCATCACTAGATTTTGATATAGATTCAAATTGAACAACTTCCATATTATTATTTGTTATAGTACCTGTTTTATCAACACATAAAACATCAACTCTAGCAAGAGTTTCAATAGATTTCATATCATGTAAAAGAACTTTCTTTTGTGCTAGTCTCATTGCACTTAAAGCTAGTGTCACACTAGCAAGCAAAAATAATCCTTCTGGAATCATACCAATAACGGATGCTACCATTGCTTGAACACTATCTTTTAATCCAATTCCTGCTATTACATAAGATTGATAAAAAAGAGTAATTCCAATAGGTATAATAGCAATACCAGCTATACGAACAATTATATTTAAAGAACGAATAATTTCAGATTGTTCTCCTTTTTTTTCTCTTTTAGCTTGTAAAGTAAGTTGTGATATATAAGAATCAGCTCCAACCTTAGTTAACTTAGCATAACATTTACCAGATACAATGAAGCTCCCTGATAATAACTCACTACCTTTTTCTTTTTTTATTTCATCAGCTTCTCCAGTAAGCAAAGCCTCATTAACAGATACATTTCCTTCAATAACAATAGCATCTGCTGGAATTTGATTGCCAGAAGTAAACACAACAATATCATCAAGCACCAACTCTTCAGTAGATATTTGATATTCTTTCCCATCTCTTAAAACAGTAGCAGTAGGAACATTAATCATTTGTATTTCATCTAATATTTTTTTAGCTTTTAATTCTTGGAATATACCTATCAAAGCATTAATAATAATGACAGGTAAAAAAGTTAAATCTCGAAAGGAACCAACCATTATAAGAAGAATAGCTAATATTAAAAATACAAAGTTAAAATATGTTAAGACATTTTCTTTTATAATCTGTTCTTTTGTTTTTGAAGGAGGAGTTACTAAAAAATTATACTTTCCCTCTTTTTTTCTTTCAATAGCTTCTTCTTCAGTTAAACCATTTATTTTTTCCAATTCATTCATCTCCTTAGAATACATTTATATATTATCATAAAAGCAAGTGGAATGAAATAAGCTATTTACCATTACTATAGTACTTTTAATATCATAAAATAACATGAGGTGATAAAATGTATAAAGGTCAAAAAAGTATAAGGGGAGGAATCGAAGATTTTTTATGCCCCTTTACAGATATGTATATAACTCAAGGAAGTAATGGAAAATATTCTCATAGGGGTATTATGGCCAATGATGTTAGAGGACGTGTTGCTGGAATAAGATATCCTTATTATGCTCCATGTAAGTCAATATGTGTAAAAACTTATAAAGAATCAGGTCAAGTTATGTGGCAATCTTTAAGTAAAGTAAGATTTGCAAATGGTAGAATTGATTATGCAACATATATGACTGCTCACGATGATACAATGGATGCATATATTGGACAAATCATTGAGCAAGGAGATCAACTTGGAAATATGGGAAAAAAAGGTAATGCTACAGGAATACATTGTCATATTCAAATATCTCAAAGCAAAGATACAAGTTGGTTTAAAAACCAATACGGAAATTATCAGTTTAATAATGAATATGACTTAGATGATTGCTATTTTGTTGATTATACAAATATTATTCAAGGACAAGGTGGAAATTGGAAAACAACCGGAAAGGTTCAAGTAATAGAAATATCAGGTAAAGAAGCTCTTGATCAAATAATCCATCCAGGTAGTAAAGTAATGTTTGATGGTATATTTAGTGTAGATATTATTAAAAGAGGGACAAATTTATTTGGAAATACAAAATTAACAGGAGTATCTTTTAATACATATTATAACGAAAAAGCAATGCCTTATCACTGGATTCCCTTAAACGATTGGACAGAAACAGATAAATATGGTAATCCAGTAGACCAAGACGATATTGTATATGGAGGAGAAAGCTATGTAATAAATAATAATTCCTATATTGTAAAAGAAATAGATATAAAAACAAACTCTGCAAAATTAATTTTAAATAATAAAGAAATATGGATATTTTCTACCTTTCTAAAAGAAATATAGTATAATAGTATTAAGACAAAAGGGTGATAAAAATGAAAAAAGTATCTATAGTAGTAGGAATAGTATTATTTATTATAGTAGAAATATTTATCTTAACAACAGTAACATATAAAAATAATACAATCCCAGATAATTATAAAATTATATTTAAAGGAGAATCTGGTGAAGTAGTATATACTACATATTATTATGAAAAGAAAAAAGGAAAAAAATATACTTATAAATATATAAATACAATCAGTAGTTATCAAGGTTATGATAGTGGAGACTGGCAAGAAAAAATAGTAAAAAAAGGAAAAATAAAGAAAAAAAATAAAATAATTGAAATAGCAGAAAAGAATAACGCAAACTCTTATGTAAAATATAAAAATGAGGATAAAATATATACGTTAGAAGAATTTAAAAATTTATTTAAATAGAGAAAGGATGATTATTATGAATTCTAAAAGAGAATATTCATTTGATATTTTAAGAGTAATATCAATGTGTATGGTTATTATTATACATGTATCAAATGTATATTCCAGAAGTTATGGAATCATTAGTAATAAATCTTTTCTTTTTTCTTTAATCTTTAATACGATTTCAAGAATAAGTGTACCTATATTTTTAATGATTAGTGGAGCACTACTACTAGAAAGAGATTTTAATAAAAAGAAATATTTGAATCGAATAAAAAAATTTATAATACTAACTATTATTTGGGACATAATATATTTAGTATGGGAATATTATTACTTAGGAATAACATATAATAATTTTTATAAATTATTATTAGAACCATTTCGTGCTCATTTATGGTATCTATATACAATTTTAATAATCTATATAATCCAACCATTACTAAAAATAATACTAGAAAAATCAAATAAAAAAATAAAAATAGTATTATTAATATTATGGTTATTATTTTCAACAATAAGTATAAAGATTTCTTTTATAGCAAACTACTTTACAATATTTTGTTACATAGGGTATTTTATAATTGGAAACTATTTATATAAGTATATAAAGAAAAATGAATTAAAAAAATATACATTACCATTATCTATTTTAATAGTAATATCTTACGGAATAAGTATCTTATTAAATTATATGTTTTCAAGAAGATATAATATGTTTTATAATTTATTTTTTGCTTATAGAACACCATTTATTATAATTGCAACATTTAGTTTTTTTACAATTATAGTTTCAAATAATAATAAAAAAATAAGTAATTTTATAATTTCTTTATCAGACTTATCATTTGGAGTATATTTAATCCATGGTATTTTCTTAGATATAACAGTTAAGAGTTTTATTTATGGATCAATAAACTCACTAATTGGAATACCCTTATTTTTTATTATAATATTGATATCTAGCTTAGTATCAGTCGTTATCTTAAAAAAAATAAAATTTATAAAAAAAATAGTAGAGTAATCTACTTTTTTTATTTTATAGCTATTTCTAATTTAAATTCTAATTCTCCACCACTAACTTCATTTTCTAAGTCTACATCTTGTCCCTCTAACCAAAAATAAATTCTTAATTTTGTTATTCCACGAGTCATAGAAGTAAATTCCTGATCATTAGAAAAACCATTAACAGTAGAGATTTTAGGATTAACTAATGTAAAATGAGGGTCGGAGTCTGTTGCTGATATTAAAACTCCACGGCCAGTAATTTCGCTATTAATTCCCTTATAAGGAAGTCTAGCACCACCAGTTTGGGAAGTAGTTATATTGTATATATTTTTAGCATTATCAACTCCATGCTCTGTATGAGTATCATAATTTGGTTCCCATATAATACTACTAGTTGCATTAGCTAAATATTGAGCATTTCTTCCATCAACAGTATTAGTAGTAGTTCCTAGATTAACAAATCCAATTCTAGCACTATTTTCTCCACCTTTAACAATATCATTTTTATTACGTACAAAAGATTCACCAGTAACAACTAAATCTGCATTTTCATTTAATAATATAAATATATCAAAAGCTATATAATGTTTTCCATTACACTCTTCATCTCCAGTACAATTTATTTCTGATTGTTTTTTAGCAGTTAAATAATAACCATCATTACCATGTAATCTAGTATCCCCATAGTACATATTTAATATTTTTCCATCTACACTTCCGTCAGTAGAACAACCAGCTAGTGTTTCAGGAAGTTGATTAGTTGCTCCTGGATAAGTTTTAATTGCTCCAATGATATCATCTTTAGTTATAGTATTACTCCAATCAAGACCATTAGCAGAAACTTGAATACCTGAGTTTGTATTTATATTAATGTCCATAGTATCAATAGTTAACTTCATATTCGAAGAAAACCATGCATAAGTAACAGTACCAAAAACAATCATTAATAATAAAATAATTAATATTAGAAATATTTTTTTTCGCTTTTCTCTTCTATCTCTTCTCTTTTTTGTTACATTATTATTCATAAAACACTCCATATTATTACTACTATATTATATATGATTTAATAAAGTTCTGTAAAGTATGATGTTAGAAAGATAATAACTATTTAATAAAAATAAAAGACTTTTTAATAGATATTTGTTAAAATTAAAATGAGGTTAAAAATATGATAAAAGATTATTAATAGGAATATTTATTATAATAACTATATTTTTAATAGTATACTTCATAAATAATAAAAAAACACTATGGATAATAAAGTTAAGATTAAAGGTGGTTATAAGTTTATTGTTCCCATCGTAAGATTACTAGCATATGCCATGAATAATGAATTTAATAGAACCTATACAATTATTTTATTTAATATGGATAAATCATATTATTATAAGCTATCAGTAAATGACCTTTTCTATGGAATGGTAGTAGACCCTCTACATACAGAGAAAAGATATGATACGTATTCCTTATCGATAGGTGAGTACAAAAAGATGAATAAAAAGCTAGACGGAGCCCTAAAAAATAAAACGATATCAACAGAATTAATAAAAGAAACGATTATATCTATAACAAACATGTTTTATAATAAAATGTATATATAAAAAAGAAGGAATCATTTCAGAAAAAAATATAACGAAAATCAGGATGACTACAATACTCTTTTAGCAACAATAATAGATTATTATAAAAAAGAGTTTAATACAAATATTATATTTACAGAAGATGAAATAGTAAAAATGACAAAATCATTAAATATAAGTAAAACAAAAGACCTAAATAATATGATTGTATATAAATAAAAAAATAAAAGGATGGAAAATGTATGAATTTAAAAGAAGCAATGGATTTATATTTTAAATCTGAAGATGATTTATTTGTTTTTAATGAATCTTCTTTTAAAAAAAAGTATAGAACTTTGTGTAAAATATATCATCCAGATAATAAGCAAAACTCAAAAAGTGAAGAATTTTTGGATATTCATAATGCTTATGTAATTATTAAAGATGCACTTGAAACATATGGAAATGATTATGAAAGACTATGGATTAATTATAAAAATAATAATAAATTTACATCCGTTGTAGATAGTCATTCAACAAATACTAGCAATAGTAATAATACGAAATATGATGTACCTGATAACTTATCTAATATGATTGCAAGTATTTTAAGCTCAATATCTATCTTAAAAGGATATATATATAAACACTATCATAATTTTAATTTTCCAAGTGATGAATACTTAGCAGATTATCTTATAAAATTTAAATATCCTAGTAAATATGATTTAAAAATAGAAGAAATGAATCTAAAATCCTTTATTAATTCATTAATAAAAGAAATAAGTATAACTTATAATATTAATATATATATTAATAATAGTATTAGTAATTATGGTGTAATAGATTTTTATCAACAGATAGAATATATATGGAAAGTATTGGTTGAATATGAAGAGGAAAGACATAAAAATAGAACAATAGATGATATAAAAAAAGACTGTTTTGATATATTAGAACAAATTGAAAAAATATTAAATTCTAGTAATAATATATTTGATAAAATAAGATTTTATAAATTATGGCAATCAACAAATAAAATAGAACAAAACCTAAATATAATTCTAAAAGAAATATTTTATTTTATATGTAAATGTAAGCTATATAATATCTCAGAACCAATATATCAAAACAATATACAAGTAATAAACAATATGACTTTACAAGATTTACCAAATATATCTAAAATGGTTTCTGAATGGAAAGATCATATAAATAAAAATGAAATAAGTACAAATGTAAAAAAACAATCAAAATAATAATGAAGAAACATATAAAAAGAAAGCAAATAAGTATATCATTCTGTTATAGAAAGAAGAATAATATAATAAAATAACGATGATACTATGAATATAGAAATATTATTAATGGTTATAGCAAGATGATTTTAGATATAGTAATTGCTGTAACCCTTTTATTTATATCAGTTAATAAATTTGAAGATTGGAATGTTGGATTAATGATGGAAAAAATATTGATTAATATTTTTTCTATGGCAGAAAACATATAAAAAAACACTAACAATCAAGTAAGTGTTTTATTTAACTTTTAAGAATAGCAATTCTTTATTCATCAATTACTAATTCATTGTATCCAGTTGATGGATCATATTTTCTACTAAATTGAATATCATCAAATATTTGTAAACATACTTCAGCCGTCGTATTAATAATACAACCATCTTTTAAATGACCACCAATAGTATTACCATTACTATCTGAAACAGAAATATGAATATGTACTCCATCTGGGGATAAAGTTCCCGTAATACTAACTATTTCAAATGGCTCTTCTTTTTTTAGAATACTTTCTCCATCTGCTAATCTGATTACTAATTTACTTAAACATCCTACAGAACAAAGTATTATACCTGATATATGGTTTTCTACAGCATATTTTTCAATTTCTTTTTTTAAATCCATTCCTTTTGTTAAGCGAAAACATTTAAACATTTATATTCTCCTTTTAATTAACTTATACAAGTTTATTATACTATATTTTAACAAAAAAACAGAAAAAAAATGATAATAAAATAATTATTCAAATAATATGATATAATTTCATGTAGGGAAATGGTGATTTAATGAAAAATATAATTAATAATATTGAAATAATACATGGTGATTTAACAAAAATGAATTTAGACATTATCGTTAATGCAGCAAATCATACTTTACTTGGTGGAGGAGGAATTGACGGAATCATTCATTATAAAGCAGGACCTGAACTACTAGAAGAGTGTAAAAAGCTAAATGGCTGTGAAATCGGATCAGCAAAAATGACAGATGGATACAAATTACCATGTAAAAAAATTATTCATGCATGTGGTCCGATGTATTATGCAAACAAAGTAGAAGCACCAAATAAATTAAAAAGTTGCTATAGAAAATGTATTGAATTAGCAGAAAAATATAGAATAGAGAATAATTTAAAAACAATAACTATTGGGTTTCCATGTATATCAACAGGAATATATCATTATCCAAAAGATGAAGCATGCAAAATAGCGATAGATACAATTATACAATGTTCAAATCCAAATATTGAAGTTAAATTTGTTTGTTATGATGAATTGGACTATGAATTATATATGAATTATTATAATAAGATAAATAAAGGGGTTTTATAAAATATCTATTTTTTTACAAATATATAATTTAGAATAAAATACAAATAGCTAATTAGAGAAAAAAATGATATAAAAGTTTCACAAACATAAGCTAAACTTATAAACATTATAAGATATATACATTTTGCTTATTGACAAAAATATTATACAATAGAAGGAAAAGGAGAAAAACTGTTTAATTGATAAAAAAATAATCATTAAAACAAACACTAAAAAAATGTCAAATGAACTATTAATAAATCAATTTATTTGTGTAAAAATAAGAATGATATGCTATATTTAAATAGGATAATATTTTAAGTAAGGGTATGTTAATTATGGAGGTTTATTATGAGAAAGTACTATTTACTAACTGCAAATATTAGTGAAGATGATAATTATTTTGATGAATTATGTGAGAATTATAAAACAAATAGCAACCATATATATTGGAAGACTAGAAGAATTATTAATGAAGATGACATATGTCTAATTTATTATAATAATCTAAGAGATGGAACTAGTAGAGTATTATTTATTGGTAAAGTTGAAAAACCAGAGCCTTCATCAAATACTCATTCTACAAAAGACGAAAAATATATAAAAATGAGTCTTTATGAAATAGATAATAATAATATAAAGTATGATAAAGATTTTAGAAACAAATTTAAGAGTAAAAGTTGGTCACAATCAATATATTTAATAGAATCCCAAAAAATAATAGATGATATTAATAGACAAATAGGTGAAAAGAAACAATTAAGTTATCATAAGCTTTGTGAAATTGTTGAATCTGTAAATACAAAATACTTTTTCTTAAAAGCTAATATGAATCATAGTAAAAATAGAAACTCATATTTTAATACACTAAATATTGAATCAGAAAATGAAAAAGGAGTAATTTACTGGAATATTATGATGAAAAACAAAGTGCATAATATAATGAAAGGTGATAAATGTTTAGTATATTATGCTAATTTACCAGATTTATCAAATAGAATATTATATTATGCCGATGTAATAGAATCAGATTATCCAAATAATATAAAGAGTAATAAATCAATTATAGATGAAAATGTAAATGATGAGTCATCATTAGATGAAGATATAAGAAATAATAAATTTATGAAGCTAAGTGTAATACCAGTATGTCTTAATGATAAAAATAAATATTCAAAAAAGATATTAGAAGAAAAATACGGTATTAATACAACAACTAGATCTAAATTTGCATTACCATTTAATCATGATTTAATAAAGGATATAAAAGATGATATTAAAGGTAAAAAGAGAAGTATTAAAGGTTTTTGCCAAATGTTTAATGATGGATACTGTATTTGCGAGTTTAAAAATGATAAAAATGCTAAAGAAAGGTTAAATAGAAGCAACCATGATACCTTTGTTGAAGAAAATGGATTCTTTTATATTGATAGACATCATTTAGTAGAAAGAAATTTACTTCAGAACTCAAAAATAAAAAATATAGATAAAATAGTAAATGAGGATTATAATATATTTCACTTATGTCCTACTTGTCATAAACAAATACATCATGGAAAAAAGGAAGTTAAAAGATATATGATTAATCATTTGTACAATAAAGAAAAAACATCATATGATAAATTCTTTGAAAACAATAAAGATGATAAAGAATTAATGAAATATAAAAGTGCTTTAGAATGGTTGTATAGTATATATAAATGTAGTTAATCAAAGCACTAAATTAGCTTTTACTTATTTTTACTAAAGAAGAATAATTAATAATAATTGAAATTAAGCAAAAGAAAGTTAAATTGAATAGATTATAAAAAACACTATCAATTAAGTTAGTGTTTTTATTTCTAAATAGTAAAACTTTAATGACAATTTACAACTTTTATTTTTGCATCCTTAAATAACATTTTTAGGTAATTAATTCAACAAGCAGTCATTTATCTCACACTATGTAATTGGGAAGAAGAATATTTTTTCTCTATTATATCTCTATACTGATTACATAGACTTATAAAGTCATTGCAAGTATTTTTATCTGTTAATGAAATACTATAATCCCTAAGTAATTCTTTAACAGTGCTTTTTCCACTTAATATATTATTTACTTTGTATAATACATCTTCTTTATTATCACGATAAATGTTTAATAACCTATTAGCATAAATAAAACCTAACATGTACGGATATGCATTATGAAGAGAATTATTCATAAAATTACTTTGGTCTTTAATATATTCATCACTAAACTCAATTGCAAAAACTCTATAAGACATTCTAGAAATACATCTATTAACAAGTGCATTTTCATATATATCTGGATTATCATTTTTTTTACTAAAACTAATGAGTGACAATAATTCTCCAAACATACTTAATACTTCTGCATGCTGTGGTTGAGGATTGTTGTTATTAAGAGCCATAAGTATATGAATTAATTCATGCTCCATTACTGCAATGCTGTTATAAAACTTCATTGTTCCCAATTCCATTACTTTATCTCTATCTAATTCATATATATATGAAAAACCATATATTAAAAAAGGATCGCAAGAATCAATATTCTTATATGCTGTTCTGTTTTTTAACACTTCATTTGCTAATACTAAATTTTGAGGACTATAAAAATCATTAGCAAATGATAGATGTTCAACTTCATAATTCCCATCAATTAATATTTCTTCTTCAACTATTATTCTACTATCAATACTCCGTATATTTACATCGGGAACTAAAGATGAGCATAAGTAATCAACTAAACTATCAAAATTATCTTTTGCTTCTTGACTTTTTATATCTTCAAAAAAAGAATCATTTTCTATTATTGTATACATAATCATTCACCCCTAAAAATATTATAAAAACGTTGAACTATATTAATAGTTCGATTAAAAATCATAAATGGCCCGAGTAGTTATTGGTTGTGAAACTACTTATATGCTATCAGTTACTATATACAATATATCATAGATTGATAATATGGTTAATGACAAAGATAATATTTCTATTTTAATACCCATATTTTTTACATTCTTTGGCATTTCTAATATTTTTTCATTTAAATTATGTGGTTTAATAAAACTGTATATCATTTTTCCTAATTCTTTAACTAACTTCATATCTAAAATTCCTCACATAACAATTTAATTATAACATAATAAATAAAAAACTCTATCTTTTATAAGTTAGAAATTATTTATTAATGGCAGGATTTTGTAGGAAATTCACAACTTTTATTATTACACTCGTCTACAATATTTTAAACATCACGATATCTTAATCTTACGAGCATCCTTTAATTATTCTTTTCTAAATATTACTTCAAAATTATCACTTTTTAAAATCAAATATTTATTTCCAGATTTATATCCTTCGCAATTCCATAAATCGCACTTTAAATCCTCTTTATTTCCAAGTAACCAGTCATCTAGATTTAATTTCAAGTTATCTAAATATTATTCTTTATCTAATGTATATGTGCCAATAAAATATTTATATTTAGAATATCTAACTAACAATACAGAACCTATTATTAGGATAATTATCATTAAGAGAATCTAAACTACAATTACTATTTTCTTTTTCCTATTCTATTCCTCTTTCTTCAACCAATTAGTTGATTAAACAACTTAATTATAACAAAAAAGAAAGTTTTTACACTCTCCTAAAATATTAATCATGCAATTATTATAAAATATAATTTTTCTTCTTTCCGAATGCCATATATGTAATAGAGCAGACAATTAGAATAACTGTTAATACAATTACTGGAGTACCAGTTCCAGTATTTGGATTTTTTAATGTATTTTGATCATCTGAGTGCTCTTCATTTTGTCTTGTAACTATAATTTTATCCTCGCATTCAAAAATCTGATTTACTTTTATATTGTCAATAAAAAATTCCTTTGCTTTAACATAAAAGGGTATAAACATTAAAAATCATAAAAATTGAAATAAGTAAATTTAAAATTCAAAATGCTATTCTTTCATAATTACAATTTTAGCAGAACATTTTTCCCTCTTCACAACTAGAAACACCATCTGAAGTTATTCTACAACTAGGACCACATGTACTTTTTTTGGTAAATATTTCACCATTTGAAAAAAGTTTCATCGATATACTATTTGGAAATCCACAATATATATGTCCATCGTAAACCGAACAATTTGATTCACCAAACTCAGCAATTAAAGTTTGCTTTTCTTGCTCATAATTAAAATTCTCTCCTCCTTGAACACAATATTCAGCACCATCTTTTGAAAAACATACATAAGTTTTTTTTACAATATTTTTTTCTATATCATGTTTAACGTAAACTTCTTGACTAATTGTCTTTCCAAAATCAAAGTCTTCTTTATTAACACATTCAAAAGACACTGACGGAGGATTACTCATACATTCTTCTTTTGTTTTATATTTGTTTATTGTTTGTCCCCCAGCTATCATTTCCCAAAAATTTTCTTTTTGCAATCTTTGCCCATTACTTATAGTCATACTTGTAGAACGATTAACACTTCCAGTAAAAGCTTCCTTTATTTGTACTTTTGATTCAAATTTTATTTCAACTTTACATAAAGCATAAACACTCATTGGTATAATTATCATAATTCCAACAATTAATATCATAGATTTAGTATATTTTGTTTTTCTAAATATTATAAATGATATACCCAAAATAAGTAGTATGAAAAAACTCACTAACAAAATAGAATCTCCAGTGTTTGGATTTTTTAATGTATCTGGTACATTTATCATTTCTTCTGTAGACAAATTAACTATCAAGCTTTTATTATCATTAAAAATTCCTGATTCAAATTTATCTTCCGGAACCACATTTTTATATTCTACTTTTAAATATATAGTTTTACTTGAATTTGCTTTTATTATATTTGTATCATCTTCAGATTCTAATACATAATCTATATAATCAGAATTAAGATTAAAACTATTCTTATCTAGTTCATAGCCTTCATTAGAATCATTTTTAACAGTAATTTTATATTTTACGTTATCTCCTACTTCTGACATTGAAAGATTTAAATTAATATTTTTACCATTTACTCTAGCTTCTTCTAACTCTTTTACATTATCTGACTTCTCTTCTAATGTAATTGAATTAATTGTTATTTTATTAATATCACAAGTTTCTGCATTTACCATAAAAGGTATAAATAGAGCTAATATCAAAATTGGTAAAATTAATTTTATTTTTTTCATTACTTTACACATCCTTATTGTATCTATATTTTAATTTTACTATACATATATATAAATTCAAGTTTTTTATAAATAAATACACTTTTAAAAGTGTAAAAAAAACGAATGGAATATTACTATTTTGCGATTGTTAATAATAAAAAAATGCTTGATTTTCGTTTTAAACCAAGCATCTTCATGTATTTTAACACCAATAATTGGAGTAAAATCTAAATAGCACGATAATCATAGGGGTTTAAAACTTTTTATGAATTACTATAGTACCTTCTTTTTTTCTTTACTACAACTGAAATTAATCAAAATCCCAGTATCTTCATATCCTGCATTAATATAAGCTCTATTTGAAGGTATATAATTGTAATCGGTATATAGAAGTGGAACTAATCCTTTTTCAAGTAATGCATTTGTTACTAGATAAATAAGATTAGCAGCATATCCTTTTTTTCTTTCCTCAATAGGTGTATAAACATGATTTAATTTTGCTTGGTTACCTGTAACACCATAACTTACCATACAAACAATTTTATTTTGTGGATTTCTTAAAACATAGAATTTATCATCTTTTAAAAACTCATCAACATCTTTTTTTGCTTGCTCGATTGTTATTGGATCAACACCATTCATTTCAATATTGTCATCATACCAGTATTGTTCTAATACGCTTCTATCCTCTTCAGTAGGTTTAGAAAGTATTCCATCACATTCTTTTGGCTTTATTGTTTGATGGCAAATTAAAAATCCCATTTCAAAATAGTCATCTTTGTTAAGATTAGAAAAGTCCCTTTGTACTAATAGATCGTACAATTCTTTTTTGCAAGTGAATTTATCCTTTTCATTATCTGTTAAATACATTTTAATAAGTTCCTCAAGTTCACTTATTTTAGTTTTATCAAAATTATCTTTTGTCCAAATCCAAGTCGGCCACTTTTTTGATCCTCTACATATAATATAATTTTCTTCATCACTATATAATTCTAATTCTGGACTTGAAAGATTTTTAAATATTATATTAAATTTGTATTGATCTTTTTGAAATTCATTATCATTAAAAATCACATTATTACCATCTATTCTTTTATACATTATCTATCACCCAATAATATTATACCAAAAAAAAAGTAGCCAGGCTACTTTGATTAACTTAATGGCAGGGGATGAGAGAGTTTAACTCCCAACTATAGTTTTGAAGAAGAAGTCAATACTTTAATAGACATTTCTTCACCTTTTTTTGACCTGGAGTACGAAAGGTAAGAAATTCGAAGGTCTAACCTGTAAGTTGTAGGGTGTATTTAGTCCATATTTTTACTAAAAGTATATAAATCGTAAAAAAAATCAAAACAAAAGAACCGCAAGGGGTGCGGGGAAAACGCTTCTTTTATTATTGGTAGTTACGAGAACTAAAAAATCTTTAGTATAATAAAAATT